>JBCNVA010000006.1:0-15659 GCA_039630445.1 Armatimonadota bacterium | reverse complement strand
CCCCCCGCTGGCTGGAGGGCATTTCCACGCTGGAGATGGGCGAGCGGGGTACGCGCCTGAAGCCTCACGATACCCGATGGGTTCCCCTGATGGGCGATGCACGGGGGGTAGCCGTCGCGCTGCACTATCGTGGCAAGGGTGTCATTCTGGAGTGTGCCGACAGCGATTGGCTCACGAATGCCCATCTGCGTCGAGCAGATAATGGCGCGTTTATCCTTGCCTTCACACGCTGGCGACTGCCCGCTGGCGGAACCATCTACTTCGATGACGCAGGTCAGGGCGATTTGGAATATGAGCTGCAGCGACACGGTTTCTGGGACTACGCGCCTGTTGCCCTGAAGGTCGCCTTCGCGCATCTGATGGTGCTGACCGTGGTGGCGCTGTATAGTGTGGGGCGTCGCTTTGGTCTGCCGCGCCCTGCTCGCCCGCGCACCCCGACACTTGGTGAATATGTGGACGCGCTTGCCCATCTCTACGCCAGCGCCCGCGCGACCCAGCCCGCTCTGGAGATTGTTTTAGAAGATGTGCGCCGACGCCTCTGCAAACAGCTGGGGTTGCCCGCCGGCGCTACCATGCTCCAGCTTATGGAAGCCATGCCCCCCGACTCGGAACTGCATCGCGCCCTACGCGAGATACATCAAGCGCTCCAGCAACCCTCCCTTGACGAAGGCGAAGCGATCCGCCGACTCCAGGCGCTGGAGCAGGCACTTCAAGCGAAGTAAATGCAACTTTTAGCCATAATCTTGTACTGACCCAATTAGCGACTGGACACTGGTAAACCCCTGTGCCTGCAGATAGCGTTCCAATCCACGAAGCACCTCAATACAGGCGGTGGGCTGTACGAAGTTCGCCGTGCCGACCTGTACGGCGCTCGCACCGACCAGCAGGAACTCCACTGCATCCTCCCAGCTCATAATACCGCCGATGCCTATTATCGGCGTGTCGGGCAGCGCCTGACGCACACGCCAGACATGATAGAGGGCAATCGGTTTAATGGCAGCCCCGGTTAGCCCGCCCGTGCGACTGGCAAGCTTGAATCTTCGTGTCTGCACATCGACAGCAATCCCCAGCAGGCTGTTGATGAGGCTCAAGATATCGGCACCCGCCTCGTGTGCTGCCTGGGCAATCGGCACGATATCGGTCACATTCGGCGAGAGCTTAGCAATGAGTGGCAGTTCACATCGCGCCCTCACCGCGCGAACGACGGTTGCTGTCTGGTGGGGATCGATGCCAAACTCCATACCGCCCCGCGCTTGATTTGGGCAAGAGAGGTTTAGTTCCAGCGCAGCAATACCCCGCGCATGCGCCAACTTCTCCGCAACAGCACAAAACTCCTCCACAGTCTCGCCCGCTACACTGGCGATGATTGGCACGCCGTATTCACGCAGGCGCGGCAAAATTTCCATCAGGAAAGTTTCCACACCCTCGTTCTGCAAGCCGATGGAGTTCAACATACCCGCAGGGGTCTCAGCCACGCGCGGCGGCGGATTGCCCGCCCGCGGCATAAGCGTCAGGCTTTTGACCACAATCCCGCCCAGCATTGAAAGGTTCACCAGATCGGCATATTCCAGCCCGTAGCCAAAAGTGCCCGACGCCGCCAGCACAGGGTTAGGTAGCACAAGCGGTCCGAGCTGCGCCTGCAAGTTGACACTCACTCCCACAGCACCTCCTCCGCCCGAAAAATGGGACCATCGATGCAGGCACGCCGAAACCATGTGCCCCCGCCAGGCAGCGCAATCCGCACGGCGCAGCCCAGACATGCCCCAATCCCACACGGCATCGGTGCTTCCACAGAGACCTGACACGGAACGCCTGCTTGTATACAGGTTTCAGCCACAAACTTTAACATCGCGTTCGGTCCACAGGCATAAACGGCAGCAGATGCTCGATCTTGAAGCAGCTGGAGGAGCAGATCGGTGACGCGCCCCATATAGCCCTGAGAGCCATCCTCTGTGGAGACATGCACCTCCGCGCCCAATGCACGGAACTCATCCAGTCCAACCAGCAGGTCCCGACTGCGCGCCCCTGCCAGAATAATGATGCGCTCCCCTGTTTTGAGTGCAGGCGCAAGGCGCGAAGCAAAAAAGCAAAGCGGCGGTGCACCGAATCCACCTGCCACCAAGATATGTCGCTCAACCCCACGCATGGGCTGGAACCATTTGCCAAGCGGACCCAGCACCCGAACGCCAGAGCCGACAGGCTTGAGCGATAGCAGCTCCGTGAACACCCCCTGCACCGCGTAAAACAGGCTAATGATGCCTTTGTCGGGGTTGGCACGCAGGATGCTATACGGGCGACGCAGCAGCGGTGCGTGGGTCTCCAACGGGCGTACCATCACAAACTGCCCTGGCTGTGCCGTCTCCGCGATGGGAGGCGCATGCAGAACTAACTCGTACTGGTCTGGTGCATGTCGCCGATGCTCTACCACCGTCGCCAGCAATTCCCAGCGTGCCATCGCCTGAAGTGTACCCTGCCCAGATAGGGTACACTTCGATAGGGAATGAAAAGCGCTAACAGCGACTTCGCAGCCACAAGGCTGAAAAACATCCTTCGCGACATCCCCTACCCCCGGCTCAGCCTCTAAAGAGGCGCAGGCGCTATCCGATAATAGCCCCCTGATGGTGATAACCGCCTGTTCGAACGGCACGGTGCTGGAGGGGTTGCGTCCACAAGCAGCACAGGATGCCTTAATCGGCGAGGGGGGCTTTGCAGAGTTGCTAAGCCTGCTAATGGACGCTCCTACCGAGACACTTCCAGCTGCCAGCACACCCGAAATGCCTGATCAAAGTAGCTCGTGCCCTGTCGACACGGAGTCGCATATGGGGCACTCCCCATCAGATGCCTCTACGCAACTGCTTATGTCTGAATTTATGTTAGGAAGTCTTGCTCAGGGCAGCATGATGCCCATGCCTGTCTCCACACCTGCGATCCTTGAGGGTGGGAGGGATATGCCACCAGGGGCTGGGGTCACTATAGTCCCCTCCCCTGCCCCACAACTCCCGTTCGCCCAACCAGCTCTGCTTGTAGCGGATACCACGGCGTACTATATAAATGAATTCGGCATAATCTCTGAAAATTATAGAGTATTGCTAAATAATTTTTATGTTTATGGCATAAACTATAATACAACGGAGCCCCCGGAGGTGAAGGATCCAGGCAATCCCGTAATTGCGGTTTCCGCGAGCGTATCTTCCTCCGACGATATGCCTGTTCAGGAAAATCTTAGGAACCTATCCTTTTCTGTACCTTTGGAGCATGGAGTCATAGACCCAATTCGTGATGTAGATAGCCAGAGACTGCATCAGGAGACCGACTTCGTGCCGCTTGAAGTATCCAATACAAGTACCGAGCGTGTGCCGTCAGAGCCTGAGCCAATCGGCACTCGATCACTGCCCTTCCCTGCTCTCCATCTGATGCCTCTGGCAGGGGGCGAACAGCAGGTGGTTCATTCCTCCTCTCAGGAACCGCGCCTTTACGAGCAAGTGGCTCAAGCGATGGAGCGGTTGATCCTGCATCGTGAGGAACAAGCCGTCCATTTGCAGATTGACCCACCAGAACTGGGCGCGTTAGAGATACGCCTTCAAGTGAGCGGAAGTGAAGTCTATGCATGGCTTACCGCTGAACGCGACCAGACCCGCCAGGCGCTGGAGCAGCAGACCCACCTGCTGCGTGAGCAGTTAGCCTCACGCGGGCTGCATCTTGCGCATTTCGAAGTCCACACGGGTTCAGGTGGGGCTTTCGAACGGGCGAGGCACGCTTTTGTTGCATCCCCTTCCCTGCCCCACTTAGAGCCTGCTAAACGCCCTTCACTGGCTACGGACAGCCTCCACCTCTTCGGGCAATGGAGTGCCTGGGCATGAAACACAAGCCTGAGGAGGAACTACGATGAATGTACTTGCTGTACAATCAGGTACAAACCTGGCGATGGGCACATCCTCCCGCGCCATGCTGGATACCCATCAGTTCCTGCGCCTGCTGATTGTTGAGCTAACCTCGCAGAACCCGCTCGATCCCGTCAAAGACCGCGACTTCCTGGCGCAGATGGCGCAGCTGCACACCGCCCAGAGTGTGGAGCGCATGGGACAGATGCTCGCCACCTTTCAGGCATCCACGCTTATCGGGCGTGAGGTGGAGGCAGTGCTGCCATCAGGTACGCGCATCAGTGGGAAGGTGCAAGCGGTCGAGATGAGCAGCGAGCGAGTCTATCTGCGAGTGGACAATCAGCAAGTGCCGCTCGAATCGATACGAACTATTCGCTAAGGAGGCTGAGACAATGTGGCAAGCAATGCTCTCTGACGTAGCCAGCCTAAAGGCGCATCAAATCAAGATGAATGTGATCGGCAACAACATCGCGAACATCAACACCATCGGTTTTAAGAGCGCACGCGCACACTTTCAGGACTTACTATCGCAGACGCTGCGTGCCGCCAGTCGCCCCTCAGGCGTGCTGGGAGGCACGAACCCGATGCAGGTCGGGCTGGGCGTGAAGGTCGGCGCTATCGATGTGATGCCCTTGCAGGGCGCTCTGGAGCTGACGGGGCGCAGCACTGACCTGGCTATTCAGGGCAACGGCTTCTTTATGCTCTCCAACGGGCGCGACATTCACTTCACGCGCGACGGTGCCTTCGCCTTAGATGCGAACGGCTTCCTTGTACATCGGGGCACTGGCTGGAAGGTGCTGGGCTGGCGAGCGGACGCGGGTGGCTTTATCGATACGAATCAGGCGATAACTGCCTCGTCCGTGCTGCAATTTCCTGTTGGTTCACAAGCAGCAGTGCGCCAGACCAGCCGGGTTCAGTATACGGGCAACTTGAACGCGAACGCTGCCAGCTCCGATGTCTTCTCGGCAACGGTGCGTGTCTATGACGCGCTGGGTGGTGCGCACGACATCACGCTCACCTTCACTAATCGCCAGACACCGCCCCAAGGAACACCACCCCCTGGCGCGGTCATGTCGTGGGAGTGGAGCGCGACGGAGGGCAATACCTCCGTGGGCGACTTCAGCACGGGCAGCAACACCCGCCTCTACTTCGACTCATCGGGTCGACTCATCGGTGGAGCCACCCAGCAAATCACCATCACCCCCACCAACGGCGCACCCCCCTTCACTGTCACACTCGACCTGGCACAGATCACTTCTTTAGCCACCGCATCGGTCATTCAGCCCGTCTATCAGGACGGCTTCCCGCCCGGCACCTTGCAAGAGTTCACCATCAGCATTGATGGCACCATTCAGGGTGTCTTCTCGAATGGGCTGAGCCGTCCGATGGGGCGTATTGCGCTCTCCCTTTTCCCGAACCCAGCGGGACTGGAGCGACTGGGCAACAACATGTGGCGCCAGACGGATAACTCTGGCATGCCCCAGATCGGTGCGCCCACCACAGCGGGGCTGGGCGAGATCAACGCGGGCTACCTGGAGCAGTCGAATGTAGACCTCGGCGCCGAGTTCGCGGATATGATCGTGACGCAGCGCGGCTTTCAGGCGAACACGCGCATCGTCTCGGTCGTGGACGAACTGCTTGCCGATGTGGTGAACATGAAACGATAGCCGCTTCTGCCGCACGGTGAGGTAAACGCGCCTCCATTACAAGTTAGGGCGAGGTTGTCCCGACTGCGAGAGCGGAACAGTCGGGCGCCTCGTCCTAAAAACAGGTACAATCCTGTTATGCCGAAGGCACGGGTCTATATCACGCTGAAGCCTACTCTGCTGGATGCGCAGGGACGCACCATCCAGAACGCGCTGCACCAGCTGGGCTTTGAGACCGTGCAGAGTGTGCGCGTGGGCAAATATCTGGAGATCGAGCTGGCGCCCGATGGCGACCCAAATGCGCAGATCGAAGCGATGTGCCAACAACTGCTTGCCAACCCCGTGATTGAGCAGTACCGCTACGAGGTGGTGGACGAATGAGAGCTGCAGTCGTGGTGTTTCCCGGCTCTAACTGCGATCGGGACGCCTATCACGCCCTGCGCGATGTGTTGGGTTACACCGTCGATTATGTCTGGCACGCAGAGCCACGCCTGAACGGTTATGACCTGGTGGTGCTGCCAGGGGGCTTCTCCTATGGTGACTACTTGCGTCCGGGCGCGATCGCTCGCTTCGCCCCGATTATGGAGGCGGTGCGCGACTTCGCGGTGCGCGGCGGACGAGTGATCGGCATCTGCAACGGTTTTCAGATACTATGTGAGGCAGGGCTGCTGCCTGGCGCGCTCACGCGCAACATCGGGCTGAAGTTCATCTGCAAGCATGTCTATGTGCGCGTGGAGAACAACGCCACGCCCTTCACGCGCCTGTTCCGCAAAGGCGAGGTGCTGCGCCTCCCGATTGCGCATGGGGACGGACGCTATGTGTGTGACGAGGCGACTCTACGCGAGTTGGAGGCACGCGGGCAGATCGTGTTCCGCTACTGTGCGCCCGATGGCTCCCTCAGTGAAGCATGGAACCCCAACGGCTCGATGCAGGCGATTGCCGGCGTGGCGAACGAGACATTCAATGTGCTGGGGCTGATGCCTCACCCTGAACGCGCCTGCGAGGCAATTCTGGGTAGTACTGACGGCAGGCGTATCTTGCAGGTGGAATTGTCCGTCCACGAAGGATAAAATACCCGATTTTTGTCCTTCTGGAACGGCAAATTTGCCCTACAGCTGCGCAAACAGCGGGCGTAGGGCAGGATAAAGCTGGCGGTAGAGGGCATAAGCGCGCTCATAAATCTCCTTGTGGCGCGGGTTCGGCTCGGTGCGGTCGGCAAGACGCACCGTCGCTTCGCACGCTTCGGGCACGCTGCTCCAGACGCCCGTGCCCACGCCCGCCAGCAACGCTACCCCAAAGGCAGGACCCTCTTCGGCTTGCAGTGTATGCAGGGGTGAGCCGACCACATCGGCTAAAATCTGTCGCCAGAGTGCGCTGCGCGCGCCACCACCTGTCATCCGCACCTCCTGAATTGGAATGCCCATCGCCTGCAGGATTTCGAATGAGTCGCGCAGTCCGAAGGCGACACCCTCCAGCACGGCGCGGGTGAAATGGGCACGCTGATGTGCCAGCGTCGCGCCGATAAACGCGCCACGCGCCTTCGGGTCGGGGTACGGCGTGCGTTCGCCTGACAGGTAGGGCAGAAATAGCAGCCCCTCAGCCCCAGGTGGGATCGGCTCCGCCTCGCTCAGCAAACGATCATACGGGTCCTCACCTGCCGCATGCGCTGCGTACATCTCCGCCTGTGCGAAGGTATCGCGATACCAGCGCAAGGCGCCGCCCGCCATCAACATCACGCCCATCACATGCCAGCCACCGGGCACTGCGTGGCAGAAAGTATGCGTGCGGTATTCGGGATCAACACGCGGCTGGTCTAAATGGGCGAACACCACGCCGCTGGTGCCGACCGACACCGAGACGCGCCCCATTTGGACAATCCCCGTGCCGACTGCGCCTGCCGCCTGATCCCCTGCCCCGCCTACTACAGGTGTGCCTTCCGCCAAGCCCGTCGCTGACGCCGCCGACGCGCTCACGCGCCCTGTAATCTCAGGCGATTCGTACACGCGCGGAAACCATTCGCGCGGCAGCTCCAGCGTATCAAGCATCTCATATGCCCAATCGCGCTTCGGTACATCAAAAAGGGCTGTACCCGATGCGTCCGATACCTCCGTCGCATACTCGCCCGTTAGCATGAAGCGAATATAGTCTTTGGGCAGCAGCACATGCCGAACGCGGGCGTAATTTTCGGGTTCGTGGCGGCGCAGCCAGATAATCTTGCCCGCCTGAAAGCCCGTCAGCACGGGGTTCAGCGTAGTTTGCAACACTTTTTCCTGACCCACACGCTCAGTGATCCAGGCACATTCCTCAGCCGTGCGCTGGTCACACCAAAGCAGCGCGGGACGGATCACGCGATTCTGCTCATCCAAAAACACGGAGCCGTGCATCTGCCCACTCAGCCCAACGCCCCGAATCTGGCTGGGGGCAACACCACTCTCACGCAGCACCTGCTGAATCGCGTTGCAGGTCGCCCGCCACCAGTCGTGCGGGTTTTGCTCTGCCCACAGCGGCTGCGGCGTGTGCAGCGGGTAGGTATCGACACCACTGGCAAGCACGCGCCCCTGCAGATCAATCAACACCGCCTTGACACCCGTCGTGCCGATGTCGATGCCCAGTAGATACATGGCTCGTCGCCTCCGAATCAGCCTTCACGGATTGAGGGCAAAAGCGATTCCACAGGGATAGGTGTTTCGGGCGAGGCAAGTGGCGCCAGCGAATCGCCTGCTCGATAAATATCCATCTTCAGATAACCGTAGCCGTACTTTGTGCGTTGCATCGGGGCTGGCTCGCGAAAGACCTCCACCACGCGCTCCGAAAGGTTCACAATCCAGTAATCGGGGATGCCTGCCCAAGCATAGAGGCTTGCCTTGATACGCCGATCGAAGCGCAGAGTCGCCTCACTGACTTCCACCACCAGCAGCGCCGTGGTCGGGTGATGCCACTCGTAATCGCGAATGGAGCCTGGCACAACTGCCAGATCGGGAATCGGCTCATCCCGCTCGCTGAGCGTCAGCGGGAGCTGCACACGAACCACATAGCCCTGCCTAAAAATAGTTCGCAGCGCCTCTTCGCATAAGCTAATCGCGGTCGCATGGGGGCTTTTCAAGGGCAGCTCCTTGCGGAACAGTTCGCCCCCGATCAGCTCAATCCTCTCTTCGGGGTGGAACATGCCCGCCTCTTCCATCCGCTCCAGCTCGGTGCGGGTAAAGAGTCGCTTGTGCGTGGAGGGTTCGCGCCGCACAGGTGTTCGCGGAACCGCCACCTTGCCCATCTCAGGCAGAGTATACCACGCTATCGGGGATGTTCCTACCGCTGGGAGCAAGTTGTGCCCGCTTTAGCGGGAGGATAGACCTTACCAGCGCACAGGCTCCAGCAAGGGGTTGTCGCAAGGAACGCGCCCCTCTTTGGCAAGCGGGATCCACTCTCCCTCGACCTCTACGCGCACCACATCGGCGGTGAAGTCCGTGTTCGTGCCCTCCAGACTGCTGTTGCTGAAAAAGGCGGAGCCGACGCCGTAGATATCGACAGGCGCGCCCTGTGCCTCAAATTCGCGAATGCGCCGCTCGTTGAACCCGCCCGTCGCTACGATTTTGATCTGGCGACACCACTCGGCGGCGCGCGCATGCCATTCAGGTGGCAGCTCCCACGAACGCCACGCATTGTCCAACGCCTCACGCAGCGTGAAAATCAGCCGCGGGTTGACGCCATACAAATCGGGCGAATCGGGCAGGTGCTGCAGGCTGTGGTCGCGCAGCTCGGCAGCCGTATCGGGGCGTACACCGTAAAGCGTGTAGCGACGCGCGCCCTCCTTATCGCCACGCTCCACCGCCCGCCGATACCGTTCAAAGAAGGTGCGCGCCACCGCCAGCGCGGTATTTATGCAGTCGTTATCGAAGTCCACCAGCGCGATACGAGGTACATCTGGCGGCAGGATGCGTGCAAACTGCAGCATCAGCTCCGCCGTGTCGCCCAAAAAGGTCGCAATCATTGCATGGGCGACTGTGCCACCCGCGCGTCCACCCCACAGCGACGCTTGCGCTGGCGTGGACACAATCGCGGGAACCTGCTTGCCTGTGTCGGCATTATAGCGCTGCACGCCGATATAGTAGGCATAGCCGTCAATCGCTTGCGTGGCGGGCAGGTCGAAGCGGGCGGGGAAAAAGAGAATGGGTTTGCCCCCTGCTGCCTCCAGCATGCGGTAGGTGTTCGTCGCGATGCGGCTGGCGCGGGTCAGCACGCCCAGCGTCGGCGTCTCCAAAATCGCAAAATCGCGATAGCGTCCCCGCACTCGCAGCACGGGCGATACCTGCTGGGGATCACCCGCATAGGGAGCTATATCCCCGTCGTGAACCGCCTCTACCTGCAGTTCGTGCGCTGTATTGATAAAGGTGTGCTCATCTGCCCAGTAGCCTGTGCATCGCTGCAGGATCGCCAGGGCGACATCCACGCCTGCAACAACAGTGAACGGTTGGCGTCGGGGGAACCACTGCATCTCCACACGCAGGTCGCCTGTGGGCACAGGCGGTGTGGGGCGGCGTCCCATCGCGGCGAGGCGGTTCGAGTAGCCCGCAAAGCGGTAGCCTTCCCGCGCCAGCACGCTCAAGATGTGTGCCCCGTTCCAAAAGTAGCGGTCCGAATAGTCTGCTCGCCTCAGTCCGTCCCAATCCAGATAGAGTTCGTCTGCCTGCAAGCGCCTCCCGTCAAATCGGGACATCGAAGGAAGATTATACCTACACTAAAGTCAGTGTTGCACCCGAAACTCGTAGGGGGCGTAACCGTATACCATGCTCGGTCACCACCACAAAATGTCCATCCACACGCATTCCTAGCAACTGCATAGCTTGGACGGCACGCTCCGCCTTCTGAATTGCTGATAAACGAGGCAATCGCAGCAAAACCACACCTCTCAAGGCATAGCCTTGCCGCACAACCATGTTGCCAAAATCTTTGTCGTTTGTAATCAGAATACGCTGCTCTTGCAATGCGAGTGTGGCGACTTGGGTATCCTCTGCTCCCCGCGCAATCTCCACTATCCAAAGAACATCATAGCCATTAGCGCGCAGCGCTTCTACAATTGCACGCTCCACACCTTCATCAGCTAAGAAGCGCATCACTCAGTACCAGTCAGTAGTAGCGTCTCGTCGCGCAAGGCGTCAGCTGCATACGCCAGCGCAGCGCGAATGGCTTCACGCGAAAGGTGAGGGTATGCCTCCAGAATGTCGTCCTCCGTATATCCCGCTGCCAGCTGCTCTAAGATGGTCTCTACCGTGATACGAGTGCCCCGAATCACGGGCTTACCTACCATTACCTTAGGGTTCACTTCAATCCAGGCGCGATAATCCATCATCTCACCATCTGTAGTGTACCTCACTCTACTCCCGCTTGGCGCAGCATTTCCAAGAACTGATCCTCGTTCAGCACGGGGATGCCCAGCTCGAAGGCGCGTTGGAGCTTGCTGCCTGCGCCAGGACCTGCCACCACATAGGTGGTCGCACGGCTGACACTGGAAGTGGCGCGTCCACCCAGCGTGCGCACCAGCTCCTCCGCCTGCTCGCGCGTGTAGCGCTCCAGTTCCCCTGTGAACACGAAGGTCATCCCGGCAAAGGGCGCAGCAGCCGCGGGACGCACCCGATCCGCTTCCATCCGAACTCCAGCTGCTCGCAACTTCTCAATCACCTGACGGTTCTCGGGGCGTGCAAAGAACTCCACCACCTCCCGCGCGGTTTCGGGACCGATCCCTGGGATTTGCGTGAGTTCCTCTTCGGTAGCGTTCATCAAGGCGCCTAAGCTGCCAAAATGCTCGGCTAAGAGCCGCGCGGCGTGCTCGCCTACATGCCGAATGCCCAGCGCAAAGATGAGCCGTGCCAGACCTGCCTCCTTGCTCTTTTCGATAGCGTTCAGGATGTTGGAGACAAGCTTTTCACCGCTGCGCTCCAGCAGGATCAAATCACCCCGATGCTGGTGCAGATAGTAGAGGTCTGCGGGGTCGCGAATGAAGCCCAGTTCAAAGAGGCGCTGCACCCACTTCTCACCGACGCCTTCGATGTTCATCGCGTGGCGACTGGTGAAGTGGCGGATGCGCTCCACGATTTGCGCGGGGCAAGCGAGGTTGATGCAGCGCAGGGCGGCTTCATCCTCCGCGCGCTCCACCCGTGCACCACACACAGGGCAGGTCGCGGGCGGCTCGATGGGCTGCTCCTGACCCGTGCGCTTTTCGGTGACCACTGCGACCACTTCGGGGATGACCTCCCCCGCCCGCTGGATAATCACCGTATCGCCCAGGCGCACATCCTTCTGGCGGATGTAATCGATATTGTGCAAGGTGGCGCGGGAGACTGTGACACCCCCGACGGGCACAGGCTCCATCACCGCTACAGGGGTTAGCACCCCCGTGCGTCCCACCTGCCAGCGCACCTCGATGAGGCGTGTGGTCGCCTGCTCCGCAGGATATTTATAGGCAATCGCCCAGCGTGGGGCGCGCGCTGTCGCGCCCAATCGGCGTTGCAACGCCACATCATTCACCTTAATCACCACGCCGTCGGTCGCGTAGTCCAGCTCGGCGCGGCGACGGCTCCATTCGCGGCAGAACGCCAGCACTGCCTGGATGCCCTTCACCAGGCGCGAGTGGGGATTGACAGGGAACCCCCACGCCTTGAGCTGCTGCAGCGCTTCCCAGTGCGTGCGGAATTCGACACCCTCACAGTAGCCTACACCATAGACCCAGATTTTCAGCCGGCGACGGGCGGTGATGCGCGAGTCGAGCTGGCGCAAGCTGCCCGCCGCAGCGTTGCGCGGATTGGCAAAGAGCGGCTCTCCCGACGCCTCACGCTCACGATTGATGTGTTCAAACTCCTGATAACTCAGGTAGACCTCGCCGCGCACCTCCATAACGGCGGGTGGCGTGCTGAACAGGTCGTCGCCCGGACGCAGGCGCAGGGGAACTTGCCGAATGGTGCGAATATTGGGAGTCACATTCTCGCCGCGATAGCCATCGCCGCGCGTCGCCCCTACCGTCAACACGCCATTCTCATAGGTGAGCGAGACGGCTAGCCCGTCGATCTTGAGTTCGCAGGTGTATTCCAGCTCTGCATCGGGCGGCAAATCCAGGAAGCGCTTCACGCGGGCATCGAACTCCAGCAGTTCCTCCTCGCTGAAGGCGTTATCGAGGCTGAGCATCGGCTCCCGATGCGCATGTTCGGGGAACGCTTCCAGGGGCGGCGCGCCTACTCGCTGCGTGGGGGAATCGGGCGTAATCAGCTCAGGAAACTGCTGTTCCAGTTCCACCAGCTCCCGAAAGAGGCGGTCGTACTCCTCATCCGAGATTTCGGGCTGATCCAGCACATAGTACCGATAGTTGTGATATTCGATCAGCCGTCGCAGCTCCTCAATCCGTGTCGCAGCCTGCTCCCGCGTCATCGGGGAGTGATGATTCGCCGTGAGGAGCAAAGCTCCTACAGAACCGTCCACCTCCTGCCTTTAGGATCGCTTGATGAACACCCACCACTCCACCAGCAGAGTGAGTAGGGCGAGCAAGGCTAAGGGGCGCCACAGTTCGCGCAAAGTGAAGATATTCGTGCGTGCCGTGACGGTGCGCCCGCCCAGTTGCAGCGTGGTGCGCGGCATGATGTTCGACTCGTCGCTGTCCAGCAGGTTCGCGGCGAACTTCAGGCGCGTGCGCTTACCCATGACCTCGTACAGCCCAACCTTCGGTACACCGGGCACTACCAGACTGCCCTCGTTCACCCGAAGCGTTTGGCGCTGCCCGTCGGGCGTTTTGAGCGTGAGCCGCTGCTCGTCGGGATGGGTCGTTAGCGTAAAGGGTGTGCCCGTGCGCACGGTGAAGCCCGTTGATGAGGCACGCTCCCGAGTCGCCCAGCGCAGCACATTCGCCACAAAGATGGGAAAGCCCGGCTGCAACGGGAAATCCGACTCCAGCAGGTCCCAGCCGATGCCGATCCACTTGCGCCCTGCATGCTCACCCGCCACGATCAGCGGCGTCTGCTGACTCTCGGCAAGCACCTTTGCCCAGGGCGCAGGCGACAGGCGCGGCGCGCTGTCAATCAGCAGATTGCTCAGCTCCACATAGCGCAGCAGCGGGTGGTCGCGCTCCCATGTCGCCACGCGCGGCAGCTTGATGGCATCCCCCAACTCGGCGATTGGACCCCCTTTGGCACGGATGACCATCACCGCACGCGCTTTGACGGGCACAACAGGCGTGCCATCAAAGATAATCAAATCATAGCCGCTGCCGCCTACCGTATTGCCCCTCTCCGATTCAGGCACTGTGGGGGCTTTATCCAGCTGCACATTCGGCTCCAGCGCGAGGGCGCGCTCCAGAAAGAAGTTACCTTCGCCCACCAGCAGCACACGGATGGTGCGTTCCGTCGCGCCTATCAGGTACGCGCGGTTGTCGGCGGACAGCGCATCGTTGAGAAGCAGACGCGCCTCCAACGGTTCGCGCACGCGCTGCAGGGTCAGCGTCTGTCCTGTTGCCTGCTTCGCTGGGATGGTGATTTCGCGGGCGTCCACCAGCTCATCCCCTGCATAAAATTCCAGGATGCCCTTCGCGGGCTTCTCCCCAAAGTTGCGCAGCCCCACAAACCACTCAATACCTCCCGCACGCTCCTGCACATCCATCGCCGTGAGGGCGACATTCTCGCTATGCTTGCCAAACGATTCGTACACCAGCTGCGCCCTGCCGGGCGAGAAGTCTGCCACTTCGGGGAACGCACCGTCGGAGAGCAGCACGATACGGCTACCTGCCCGATTGCCCACCAGCGCGGCGGCGAGGCGCAGCGCCTCGTCAATATTACCGCGCGCATCGCTCAGCTGCAGGCTGTTTACCGCATCAAGCAGCTTGCGCTGGTCGCTGGTGAGCGAAGCGACCACCCGCACATTCGGACCCGCCTCAATAATCGCCAGCTGCTCCGACGCGCTCATCTCACGGATCAGTGCCCGCACGCGGCGACGCGCCGCTTCAAACCGCGAAGGCGATACATCCGTTGCGCCCATGCTGGCGGAGGTGTCCACAATCACCACCGTTTGCCTGCCGAGCGCACCGCGCGCCTGAATCGCGGGACGCGCCAGCGCCAGCAACAGCAGCAGGGCGATCAGCAACTGCAGAAAGAGCAGCAGGTTTGGACGCAGCCGCTGGAACAGCGCGTTCGCGCGCACATCGGTCGTGACGGGTGGCCAGAGAAAGCGCGCCGGCACACGCACCTCCCGCCGCCGTATCTTCAACAGATACAGCAGGATAATAAACCCTGCCACTGGCAGGAACCAGAACAGAACCCCCAGCGACTGGAACAGCATAGCACCATTTTACCTGATGACGCAAAGAAAGGGTAAAATGACAGTGGGTGAAACAATGATGCCGAAAGCGGGTCTGAAATGGGTGCAGGTCTGCATAGCGCTCTGCTTGCTGCTGACAGGCAGGGCGCAAGACGACCCTCTCAGCCAGCGCGTCACCTACGACCAGCCTGCCCAGACGGTCAAACAGCTGTTGGAAAGCCTCTCGCGCCAAACAGGCGTGCGCCTCTTTGCCCCCAGCCCCATCGACGCCGAAATCGTGCTGGTCAGTGTGCGCGAGATGCCGCTCAAAGAGCTGATGGACCATCTGGCGACCGTGACGGATGGGGAGTGGTTCAGGCAGCCGAACGGGAGTTATCATCTGGTGCGCACGCCGAAGATCACTCGTGAGCGTCGGCAGCAGGATGATGCGCAGATCCTGCAGGGGCTGCAGCGTGCGCTCAAGCGCAAAGAGATTCGGCAGTTGTTAGAGCCGTTGACGGAGCAGCGGGCGAGGCAGCATCGGGACAAAATCAAGGAGCTGATGCGCGAAGTGGGGGCACAGGATATTAATCAACCTCTCTGGCGCACACCTTATGCGAGGTCTATCTACGAGCAGTTGGAGCTTCTGCTGGCTGGCAAGCGGTTGGTAGCGCGTCTTATTCAGCGGATGGATTTGCGGCAGTTATTGGAGATACCTGTGGGAGAGCGGCGGGTGTTCAGCAATGTGCGGGGACGCTTCCTGTTGCCCCTGGGCTTTGATGTGCAGTCACTGCTTCGGCAGTATGTTCAGGAAGATCAGCTGGTCCATCAGGTGTGGACTCATCCCACTGAGGGGCTGGATGCC
>JBCNVA010000059.1:0-42130 GCA_039630445.1 Armatimonadota bacterium | reverse complement strand
CTATCATGGCGACTTTTTCACCGATGAGCCGTTCCAGAGCGGCTGGGACAGCAGTCGGCTGCAAGCGGGTACAGCAGGCAGCCTGACGCTCTTTTTGGGTGGTACCCCTGGTGTGCAGGTGGGTCAAGGCACGCCTCACGCACGGGCAGCTGAGTTTCTGCCTGGTATTGAACGGCTCTTTCCTGGCGCTACAGCCCAATACACGGGCAACGCCGTACGCTTCCACTGGCCCAGCTACCCCTTTGCAAGGGGCAGCTACGCCTGCTGGAAAGTGGGGCAGTATACTTCTATCGCGGGCGCAGAGTTTGAGCCGGTCAGGCGCCTGTTCTTCGCAGGTGAACACACCAGCCTCGACTATCAGGGCTATATGAACGGTGGCGCGGAGACGGGGCGACGCGCCGCGCGCCTCATCCATCAGCAGGTGCGCCGGCGATAGGGTATAATACAGATGCCCATAGGGGGCCCGTAGCTCAACGGCAGAGCAGGCGGCTCATAACCGCGTGGTTGCAGGTTCGAATCCTGCCGGGCCCACCAAATGGTATGCGCGGTTAGCTCAGTGGGAGAGCACTTCCTTGACGTGGAAGGGGTCGGAGGTTCGAATCCTCCACCGCGCACCATGTTTTTTGGTCTAAACAGCGCACTACGCTGTGCCGATAAGCCGTTTCAGGATGTGATGCCCCTCTTCAGCTAAGTGGCGAGCGCGTTCTGGGGTCTGCGCCTCCGCGTAGATGCGCACTACCGGCTCCGTGCCCGACGCCCGCAGCAGCAACCATGAGCTGTCCTCCAGAATATGTTTGACACCGTCCATATCATCGCGCTGCACCACAGGGATATCCAGCACCTGCTGCAGGGTCAGCTCGTTGAGTTTCTGGCGCAGGTCGGGCATCTGCTCCCGCTCGAAATGGGCGTCGATACGGTGGTAGTGGAATGCGCCCGTGATGTCGAACACTTCGTCGACCAGTTGCGAGAGTTTGCGCCCGCTGCTTGCCATCGCTTCGAGTAGCATCAGTCCGATCATCACGCCGTCACGCTCCAGCATATACCGCGTGATGCCGATGCCGCCACTCTCCTCACCACCCATCAGCACATCGCCGTTGAGCATGCGCTCGCAGATATACTTGAAGCCAATAGGCACGACGGTCAGCGGCAGGTTGTAGTGGGCACAGAGGCGGTCGATGATCTGGCTAACCGAGAAGGTTTTGACCACCTCGCCGCGCCAGCCGCGCTTCTCCACGAGGTGGCGCAGAACGATAGCAAAAATGCGGTGGCTGTCAACGAAGGCACCGTGTTCGTCCACGGCGCCGATACGGTCACCATCCCCATCAAGAGCAAGACCAATATCCGCTTTCAAGTGGCGCACTGCATGAATCAGCGGCTGCAGGTTCTCAGCGATTGGTTCAGGGTTCACCCCGCCGAACCATGGGTTGCGCTCTTCGCGCAAGGCATGCACTTCCAGCCCCAACCGGGTCAGCACGGCTTTCAAGTAGCCTGCGCCAGAGCCGTGCATCGCGTCTGTCACGATGCGGTAGCCCGATTCGTAGAGCTCGTCCAGCCGAATGAACTGATGCAGCCCCTCCAGATAGTCGGGCACAGGATCCAGCGTGCGGATCGCGTCGCTGCCGCCCAAAGGCTCCGTATAACGCTCATAGTCAGGCAGCAGCGCCTGCAGGTGGCGTTCGATGCTATCGGTGATCTCAGTCAGTGCTGCACCGCCATAGTGGGGTTTGAACTTGATGCCGTGAAAGATGGGTGGGTTGTGGCTGGCGGTGAAAATAATCGCGCCTTGCAGCTTGCGCGTAATAACGGCGTGCGCCGCAGCAGGCGACGAGATGGGACGCGGCGCGACCCACACAGGAAACCCATAATGGCTCAACACCTTCGCCGCCGCATCGGCAAATACTTCTGACTGCGCTCGACAGTCGTAGGCAATGAGCACACCCTCGCCCGGTGGCTGTGCTGCCTGCAAATGATGTGCAATCGCGTGCACCACCAGACGCACATTCGCCACCGTAAAATCATCGGCAATCACACCGCGCCAACCCTCTGTGCCAAACTTAATCTGCGGAACACCCATAGTGGGGATTAGGATACCCCATACGGTATAATCTCCCCACTGGGGCGAAAGGAGATGCAACCATGCGCTGTGTTTCGATTCTGGCAGGCGCATTATGCGCCTGGTTGATAGGAGAGGCTCAGGTTCAGATGGTGCGCGTGCAGGAGCAAGAACCAAACAACGCGCTCGATGCACCACAGGTGATTACAACCAGCTTGACCCCCTCTCAGGGGGTAGTCATCGTGCCCGCTACAATCTCGCCCGCAAATGACCGTGATTACTACCGGTTCCGCGTCAATATTGCTGGTGTCTACTCCATTCGGGTTGACACGAATCGGGACACCGTGTTGACCCTGTACAACAGCGCGGGTGTTCCGATAGCGAGCAACGACAACGAGGGCAACCCTGATATTCCCAACCGAATGGCGTCAGGCTTGACCCTTAACCTGAGCGTGGGAGATTATATTGCGGAGGTGCGCTATTTTCTTCCACAGGGTGTCTGTCGTTACGCGCTGCGCCTCTTTCCGGGCAATCAGGCGCCCGATTATGATGCGACGGAGCCAAATAGTGATGTCAGCAGTGCTATCCGTCTGGGGTTTTTTACCGGTGGCGAGCTGGTCTCGGAAGTGGGTTTTAGCACCTATGGCGGCGGCGATGTGGATGTATACAGTTTCAAGAGTGCGTCACCTATCACAGGACTGCGCATCCGCACTGAGACCTATATAGACACTATTTTGCGCGTGACGGCGCCTGATGGGACCGTATATGAGAACGACGATTCCTCGTGGGATACGCTCAACGGGCTAGCGTCCGAAGTGTATATTCCTCTGGGACCTGTAGGGACTTATTTTATTGAGGTGCGTACCTTCGGCGTGTGGGGTGGCTACTATCGGTTGCGCCTCAGTGCGGAGCTGCCCAACGAAATGACCTTGCAGGACGGGAACACCATCTTCCGCTTGCGTAATCTGAGGGGAGCGCGCGACCGCAACGCCACCAACAATGCGGACTGGCTCTATGGCAGCACCGATCACTTCTTCCAATTGGGCTGGTGGTATCGTTTGGAGGGCATCCATACGCGCGAATACGCACCTTCCGTGCTCAACCTGGTCGCTCAGAGTGAGCCGAATCAGGCATTTCTTGTTTATCAGGAACCCGATGGCTTATGGCTGCTTTTCGCCTATGAACTGCGTGAGCGCATCCCTACAGGAAGCACACTGGAATGCACTCTCTTCGCTTATAACCTACGCGGTAGTCCTGCCACACTCCACCTGTTCCATTATTTCGATATGGATGTGGGCAGTGCGGCCACCAATCGTGCGGAGTGGCGCGAGGGGCGTATCTGGATCCTGGGCGCAGGCAATCATTATGCCTATCTCACGCCGCTGGTTCCGTTCACTCACTGGGAAGTCACGCCCTATCCCCAGACGCTCAATCGGCTCCTCGATGTATCGCCCACGACCCTAATGGACGGCACGCTGCCGCTGGAGGGTGATGTCACGGGTGCGTTCCAGTGGCGGGCATTGCTTAATCCATGGCATCTGGTCGGCATCCAAATCCACTATGCGCTCAACACCGATGCACCCCCTCTACAGGGCGATGTGAACCGTGACGGCTGCGTCGACGACAGCGACCTGCTCGCCGTGCTGTTCGCCTTCGGCAGCCAGAGGATCTTTATGCCAGAGGATGTGAATCTGGACGGCGCTGTGGACGACAGCGACCTGCTGACAGTGCTGTTCCAGTTTGGCGTGGGCTGTTGACCTGTGCGTGAATTAATCAGGTACACTCTAAAGGCGCAGCAGGGCGGGGATGCCCAAACATAAGGGAGGCAACCATGAGCGAGAAGGACATCGTTCCATACCGACCGGGTCTGGAGGGCGTGACGGCAGGCATCAGCCAGATTTCGGATATTATTGCGGCGGAGAACCGCCTCATCTATCGCGGGTACGACATTCGCGATCTGGCAGCCAACTGCTCCTTTGAAGAGGTCGCCTATCTCATTCTGCTGGGCAAGCTGCCCAACCGTCGGGAGCTATCGGAGTTTGAGGCGCAGTTGAAGGCGCAGCGCGAGCTGCCCCCTGAGGTCTATCGGGTGCTACGGGCGATGCCACAGGGTGCGCATATCATGGCAGCGCTGCAGGTGGGCGTGGCAACGCTTGGCTCCATAGACCCACAGGCGGACACGCACACTCATGAGGCGAACCTGCAGAAAGCGATTCGACTGACCGCCTGCATGCCTACCCTCGTCGCCAACGGCTACCGCATCTTGCAGGGTCAAGAACCTGTCCCGCCAAACCCCGACCTGCCCCACGCGAGCAACTTCCTTTACATGCTGTTCGGGCGCGATCCCGATCCGCTGCATGCCCATGTGATGAACCTGACCTTCATTCTGTATGCTGAGCATGGCTACAACGCTTCGACCTTCACCGCGCATGTGATTGCCTCCACGCTGGCAGATATGTATTCGGCAGTGGTAGGGGCAATCGGCGCATTGCGCGGACCACTGCACGGCGGTGCAAATGAAGCAGCGATGGAGAGCATTCTCGAAATCGGCTCGCCCGACCGTGCCGAAGCCTGGGTGATGGACAAGCTCGCCAAAAAGGAGCGCATCATGGGCTTCGGGCACCGCGAATACAAAACAGGCGACATCCGTGCAGTCATTCTCAAAGAGTATGTGCGTCAACTCGCCGAAAAGGCAGGACGGATGGATCTGTTCCAGATTCAGGAGACGATGGAGCGCGTGATGCTGCGTGAAAAGAACCTGCACCCGAATGTGGACTTCCCCGCTGCGGTAGTCTATTACCTAATGGGCATTCCCATCCCCCTCTATACACCCATCTTCGCGGCAGCGCGAATCGTTGGCTGGACGGCGCATGTGATTGAGCAGCATGACGACAACCGTCTCATCCGCCCGCGCAGCGACTACACCGGCCCGCACGACCTGCCCTTCATACCCCTCGACCAACGCCCATAAGGCAAAAATCATCTGAAACCAAACAAAGGAGGAAAAATGCCCTATGAGCATCAAAGTGGGTGTGCAGCTCTATTCGGTAAGGGACGATTGTCAGCGTGATTTGCCGGGCACACTTAAAGCGGTTGCTCAGATCGGCTACGCAGGCGTCGAGTTCGCTGGCTACTATGGCTATGACGCAAAGACGCTGCGCCAGATGCTGGATGATAACGGGCTGGTCTGTTGCGGTACGCATATCGGCATCGACCAGCTGCTGGGTGATAACTTCGAACGCACGGTGGAGTTCCACCAGACACTTGGCTGTCCCTACCTGATTGTGCCGGGGCTGCCAGAGGAGTACCGCGCCACGCGCCAGAAGTGGATCGAAACCGCCCAGCTTTTCAACGAGATTGCCGAACGGCTCAAACCCTACGGCTTGCGCACAGGCTATCACAACCACTGGCTCGAGTTCCAGCCGCTGGAGGGCGAGCTGCCGTGGGACACCTTTTTCCGCCATGCCGCGCCCGATGTTATCATGCAGATCGACACGGGAAATGCGCTGCATGGTGGGGCGCATGCTGCGCCCTTCGTGCGCCAATATCCCGGACGCGCCGTCACCGTGCATGTAAAGGAATACTCCCGCGTGAACCCCAGCGCGATTATCGGCGAGGGTGAGGTCAACTGGCACGACTTCTTTGAGGCGTGCGAGACCGTCGGCGGCACCGAATGGTACATCGTGGAACAGGAGACCTACGCCCATCCACCACTGGAGACCATCCGCCTCTGCTTCGAGGCGATGAGACGGATGGGCAAGGTGATTTAGTCAGACCCTGCTCGACAGGAGGAAGAACCCTATGAAAACGCGACTAACCGCATGGATAGCCATTGCACTGACGCTTCTGGCGCTGGCGCCCGCTCAGAAGCCGCTGGATAACTACTTTAAGCGCGCCGAACCCGCTTATCGCTGGGAGAAGCGCGACGAGAAGCGCGTAGAAGGCGGCACGCTCTACACCCTGTTCATGATTTCCCAGACCTGGCAGGGCATCGAGTGGGATCACTTTGTGCAGATTTTTTATCCCGACAAGCCGCGCTTTCCCCGTTTCGTCACGCTGCTCAACACAGGTGGTAACCCCAGTGCAGGCAACGAGACGCTCGGCATGCTCATCGCGCAGCAGAGCGGCGCGCCCTTCGTCATTCTGTACGGCATCCCGAAGCAGCCACTCTATGGCGGGCTGACTGAGGATGCGCTGATTGTCTACACCTGGCAGAAGTTCCTTGAGACGGGCGATCCCACCTGGCCACTCCATTTCCCGATGGCGAAGGCGGTGCTGAAGTGCATGGACGCGGTGCAGGCGTTCCTGAAGGAGGTGGGCAAGCCTGTGCCTCAGAAGTTTTTGATTACAGGCGCGTCCAAGCGCGGTTGGACGGCGTGGCTGGTGGGCGCGAGCCGCGACAAGCGCGTGGCGGGCATCGCCCCGATGGTCATCGATGTGCTGAACCTGCCTGCTCAAGTGCCGCACCATCTGGCGTTCTATCGCGGTGTGCCCAGCGAGCAAATCGCCGACTACACACGGGCAGGCATGCTTGAGAAGCTGAACACCCCTGAAGGGCGTAAACTGGTGGAGCTGGAGGATCCCTACAGCTATCGCGACCGCTACACGATGCCCAAGCTCATCATCAACGGCACGAATGACCGCTACTGGGCGCTCGACGCGCTGAATCTCTACTGGGACGGGCTACCCACGCCGAAATGGGTGCTGTATGTGCCCAACAGCGGGCACGGGCTGGAGGACCGCCAGCGCGTGTATAACACGATGGTGGCGTTCATCCGCCTGCTGGCACAGGGGCGTCGCCTGCCCACAATGGAGTGGCAGTTCCGCCCGACGGAACAGGGGCTGGAACTAACCGTCAAAAGCACGCCCGCCGCGAAAGAAGCCCACCTCTGGGTTGCCAGCACGCCCGTGCATGACTTCCGCGACGCGAAGTGGCAATCGCGTCCGATGGAGCGCACACGCGACCGCTGGCGCGGCATCCTGCCCAAGCCCAAAGAGGGCTGGTCTGCCTGCTTTGCCGAGCTGGTGTTCGAACTGGACGGGCAGCGCTATACGCTCTCCACCCAGCTCCAGATTCTCGGTGCGGGGAATAATCCATAGCGTCTTATTCCTGAACGCGCATCCCCGTCGTGGGGTCAAACAGATGCAAATGCTCTAAGTGGAGGCGCAGGTCGAGCCGCTCGCCCTCTTGGGCTTTTACCCGCGCACTGAGCTGGGCGATCACGCGCTTCCCATCGATCAGCACATGCAGGTCGTTGCGATCACCCTGCGGCTCCACCACATCCACCAGCCCTGAAAGCGGCTCCGAGAGGATCGCATCAGGCGGTGCGGTGGATGTCGTGTAGATATCTTGCGGGCGGATGCCCAGCAGCACCGTTTGCCCGATTCGCGTCTTCAGCATTTGCTGCTGCGCCTGCAGCAGGTGCAGGTGGAAGGCGCCAAGCCTCAGCATAGGCATGCCGTTCTCCTCTACTACCTCTACCTCCAGCAGATTCATCGGGGGCGTGCCGATAAAGGTCGCCACAAACACATTCTGCGGGTGATAGTAGACCTCTTCAGGCGTGCCCACCTGCTGCAGGATACCATCTTTCAGGATAGCGATGCGCGAGCCGAGTGTCATCGCCTCTTTCTGATCGTGCGTCACATAGAGCGTGGTAACGCCCAGCCGTTCCTGCAGCTTTTTGAGTTCGGCGCGGGTCTGGTCGCGCAGCTGCGCGTCCAGATTCGAAAGCGGCTCGTCCATCAGGAACACCTTCGGCTGACGCACGATTGCGCGGGCAAGCGCCACACGCTGACGCTGCCCGCCCGACAGCTCACCCGGCAGGCGACGGAGCAGATTCTCGATGCCCAGCAGTTGCGCCGCGTGGCGCACGCGCTGGTCGATTTGCTGGCGAAGCTGGCGTGCCTCCCGATAATGTAGCAGCTGCCACCAGAAGCCTTTCAACTCACGCAAGCGCAACCCGAAGGCGATGTTGTCGTACACGCGCATGTGGGGGTAGAGCGCGTAGTTCTGAAACACCATCGCCACATCGCGGTCGCGTGGTGAGACCTCGTTCACGCAGCGGTCGCCAATATAAAGCCTGCCCTCGGTCGGCTCCTCCAGCCCTGCCAGCAGGCGCAGCGCGGTCGTCTTACCGCAGCCCGACGGACCCACCAGCACCATGAACTCGCCCGGCTGCACCTCCAAGTTCAACCGATTCAGTGCGACCGTGTTGCCGAACCGTTTGGTGACATTTTCAAACCGCACGGCAAACGCACTCATGACGACACTCCTAATTTTTTGCGCCAGTAGCGGGCATAACCCATCGCGATGAGTTGATAGCCCGCCCCCAAGTCGTAGCTGGACGGCTCCACACCTTGTGCCTGCATCTCGGCGTTGCCGTACTCCTGCAGCGCCGCAATAATCTCGCCGTCGGTCAGCCCCTGTTCGACCAATCGCCGCGTGAACGCGCCCCAGTCCAGCAGTCGACGCTCCAGCTCGTCAAGGTGACGGGCTACATCGTCGAATACGCCGAAATGGGTCAGTGCGAGTTGGCGGATAGGCAGCGTGCGGAGTTTCGCAAGGCTCGCCTGCCATGCTTCGATATCGAGTTCGGGGGGCGGTGTGGGCGGACGCACATAGGTCGTGTTCGGCATGCGCACGCCCGCAATATCGCCTGCAAAGAGCAAGCCACTTGCCTCCTCCAGATAGGCGTGATGGTGGCGGGCATGTCCGGGCGTGTCGAGGGCGATAAGGGTGCGCCCTGCCACTTGGAGGCGTTCGCCATCCCGCACAACGCGAATGCGCTCGGCAGGCACGGGTAGCACAGGACCCCACAGGGTGTCCATCAGGTCGCCATACAGGCGCGACGCACTGGCAATCAGGCGTGATGGGTCGGCTAAGTGTGGCGCACCCACTGGATGCACATAGCACATGGCATCAGGCAGCCGTTGCATCAGCACGCCCAGCGCGCCCGCATGGTCGAGATGGATATGCGTCACGATGAGGTGGCGCACCGCGCTTAACGGCACGCCCGCCTGCTCCACCGCGCCCAGCAAGGTCTCCACCGTGCTGGCGGGACCCACCTCCACCAGCGCCGCTTCCTCCTCGCCTATCAGCAGATAGGAGGCAATCGCCAGTGGATAACCCAGAAATTTCAGGTCGATCAGCCGAACTCCTTCGATAACCTCCAACGCCCATCCTCCTGTAAGGATAATTATAACCCAACTTGCTACCTGTCATTTTTGAGCAGGCGAGGTTCCTCGCTTCGCTCGGAATGACAACACTTCGCTCGGAATGACAAGGCTTCGCTCGGAATGACAGGGCGTTTTTTGCGGCAGTGAACTTGTCATTCCGAGCCGAAGGCGAGGAATCTCAGATAGAGGGCAAGTCGGGTTAATTATAACCTGAGTCACCGCCCGGAACCACTCGATTTAGGGGTATACTATCAGCGATGGCTCAAACCGTTGCCCAACCGAAACCCAAACCGCGTACCCGGCGTACTAAACCCCACGCCGCGGTACCCCCCGAACTCGCCCACGACATCCAACAACTGCTCCAAGAACTCCAAAACCTTGAACTCTTAGAGGAGGACGGCGAACCGTTGGAAAGCGAATGGCACGTTGTCCAAATCCACCTGCTCGACGACCTCGTGCGCCAGCATCTGGGACCTACCCCTAACTACTTCTGCGGGGGCAATATGTTTGTGTACTACAGCACCGAGCAGGCGCAGGCGCTCAACTCGGGCAGACCTGCGTACAAAGGTTCCGACTTTTTTGTGGTGCGGAATGTGGATGGTTCCAAGTCGCGTCGGTACTGGGCGGCGTGGGAGGAGGGGGGACGGTATCCTGATTTGGTGATTGAGTTGATTTCGCCGCGCACGGCGAAGAAGGACAAGGAGGAGAATTTGCGGTTGTATGCGGAGGTGTTGCGGGTGCAGGAGTATTTTTGGTATGACCAGGATGTGGTTGAGTTGCGGGGTTATCGGTTGGTGGCGGGGCGTTATGAGGGGATAGAGCCGAATGAGCGCGGTTGGTTGTGGAGTGAGGTGTTGGGCGCGTATTTGGGGGTATGGGAAGGGGTTTATAATGGTCGTCGGTATCGGTGGTTGCGGTTGTATGGGGCGGATGGGAGTTTAGTGCCCACGCCGAGGGAGTTGCTGGAGCAAGAGCGTGTGCGGGTGGAGCAGGAGCGGCAGCGGGCGGAACAAGAGCGGCAGCGAGCTGAACAGGAACGGCAGCGCGCCGAGCAGGCAGAAGCGGAGCTGGAACGGTTGCGTGCCCTTCTCCGCGAGAGAGGGATCGAAGTGTAGTTTTTGAAGGAGTAGATCCCCTTACACGGGGCATTTGGGCGCTGAGAGGCTTTACAGCCCTTGAACCCATCGCCAAAGGCTCAACAAAGTGCCCAGCCCCAGCCCCACAATCACCAGCACCACAAGCCCCAGCAGATTCCCTGCGAGCAACAGGTAGCCGTCGTGGTTCATCAAGCCCACGGCAATTAGCGCGACTGAGAGCGCGGGCAGCGTGTTCATAAAGGGCATCGGTGAGGAGAGCACCAGACTCAGCAGGATGATGATCAGCGCCGAGCCACGCAGCATCAGCCCGTTGCGCGTGAGCCATCGCCCGCGCGGATAGGAGACCCGCTCGATGCGCTGCAGCAGCGCAACACCTTTTGTTTGGATCGCCTGCACGGTGGCAGGCGCAAGTCGCTTGCGTCGCCAGCGCGCTGGCAGCCAGGGTTGCCGCCTGCCAAGTAGCATCTGCAGCGCGACCAGAATCATCAGTACGCCGATCACACCCGAAGTGCCCGGCGGCAACACGGGAATGAAGCAAGGGATCGCCAGCACCAACAGCATGATGCCGTAGCTTCGATCCCCTGCACGCGCGAGCACTTCCTCTAACGAGACGGTTCCGTCGGCATCGGTATCCAGCGTGGCGCTGAACAACTCCGACAGGCGCGCCTCGGCTAAGGGCGGATTCATCATCGAAAGTATACCTCCTGCGCGGTAAGGTACACTAAGTGGGGCGTTCTCGGATGGAAGCTCGCTGGCGAGAGCTACCGTTCTGGCAGTTGGAGTATCGGCGTGTTGAGGGGGAGCCGCTCCTTCGCTCCATGTGGGGTTATGCGCTGCTGGGCGCGCTGGCGCTTGCACTGGCGGCGCTGTTCGGGCTGGCGTTCAAGCAGGGGTTTGCCTCGCCCTATCTGGCGCTGACCGCGCTGATTGTGGCGCACCTGATGGCGCGCGGTCAACTGGAGCAACAGTTGCCGAACCCGTCATTTTTGCGGGACCTTCAGACGGGGCATCTGGATCAGTTTCGCATGCTGGATCTCGCGCCGCACGCGCTGCTGCTGCAACGGGGGCTGCCCGCGCTGCTCTATCGGGTGCAGAACCACATCCTATGGCTACCGTTGTACGCGGCGTGGGGCGCCTGGGCAGGTGTGTCGGGGCTGGATAGCGTCCTGTTATGGCTCCTGTTCGCCTTTGCGGAGCCGTTGGTGCTGATCCTGCTGAGTTTCTATTTGACACTTTCCTTTATAGGTGTTTGGGAGCCGCTGACGCTTGCACTGCTCGTGTTCGGCTATGGCTCGTTGCGCGAGGTGGATCGGGCGCGGTTCGGCTCGATGAGCGGGTGGCTGTTCGCGCTGCTAATTGGCTTGCCTATTTTGCTGCGTCTGCTGATGCCGATCGGGTGGATGTACACCCTGCCTGACACGGGGCGATTCGCGCTGGTGTGGTTGCTCGTTGAAGGGCTGCGTTGGGAGCGGCGCGCCCGCTGGCTGAACATGCCGTCGGGGCTGTGGCGATATGGATGGCTGCTGCCCGCGGCAGGGCTGTTGCTAATGGTGTTCCCGCTGGTGTGGGAGTGGACGCCCCTATGGCACAATACGCAGCGTCTGCAGGTGTCGGCGATTCTTATCTTTTTGATGGCGAGCTGGCTGAACACACTGCTGCTGACCACGGTGCGCGGGCGCGACCCCGTGCAGCAGCGCTGGATGGTTCATCTGCATGAAGTCGCCCTTGTGCGTGCCCTAAGCGTGGCAGTGGTCTTTGCAGGGGCGTTCTGGCATGGTGCTGGGTTTACAGGCAGCAAGTTCTGGTCGCTGTGGCTATTGCTGACGCTGGTCGATGTGCCCTTGAGTGGGTTGTATCGGCTGTTGCTGCAACGGGCGTATTGCATGCGCATTCCGTTGGGTCGGCTTGCATTGCTGGAGCTGGCGCCCATCCTCTGGTTCCTGTTTGCGCCCGATCGCTACGCGATGCTGGGGGTATTGAGTCCGTTGGTCGCGTTGGCGACGCAGACCCCGCTCTGGGGGCTGGTGGTTCGCCAGCCGCCGCCTCCCTTTCCCCTGCTGCTTACCATGCCATTGCTCTGGCGTAGCCTGATGCTGGCTATCGCATGGCTCTGGGTGAGTGGGGAGTGGCGCGTTGGGAGCAAAGAATGGAGCATGGCGCGGCTGCAGCGAGTGCTCACCCCTGTGCTAATCTATCCTCTGTATGATTGGCTGTGTCAGCGCCTCGCGACCAATCCCGCCACGCGCTTCTTTATCACGGAGCGTCGCTTTGATGCTGCACCACTGCTGGCGGGGCTAGGTTGGCTGCTCGGACTGACGATGCCTTCCGGGAACGCAATTGGCTGGGCTTTGCTGATCATCATGCCTGTGTTGGTGGCGCTCTGGTGGACAGGTTATCGGCTGGCGAGCCAGCGCGTGCAACGGCTGGTGGAGACGGGCGAACTGCGTCAGTGGTTCCTGACGGGGCTTGCGCCGTTCACTATCTACTGGGGACTGGTTGTGAGCGTGTGGCTCTGGCAGACACGCTTGCTGATTGCGCTCTATGGCTGTGGCGTGCTGGCGGCGTGGCTCCGCGCCCTTTATGAGGCGTTTGCCAGCAAGGCTGCCTCTGGGGCGCCCATCGTCGTGGCGTTTGCAGGCGGAATAGCTACTTTTACCTTTGTGGCAATCTTGGTGTTGTTCTGTTCCCAACTCTTGCTGGCGGCGCCTGTGGCGATTCAGGACACTTTGATTGCGCTCGGTCGCCGCGAACGCCCTTCGATGGCGCGTGCCACCCTCCTTTCGCTGGTTTATAGCGGCTGCGCCGTGCTTACCTGCATATTTGCGCCAATACTATTGGCGGGATTGCCTTTCTATTCTGCCCGCAGCGAGCGTATCTTGAGGCAGCTTGCACGCGCCCCTGATGAATACCTCCAACGCCTGCCCATGCCTGTTCGATAATTAGCCCTTACTCCATACTGGCAGCTATCCCCTGCCGATGCGAAGGTGAAAGGGATGGGCTTTATGGAATACTTAAATCGGGAACCCTGCGCAGGCAGATTCGTCCAAAAGTGGAGTGAGGTCGGTCACGATGGTGTCGAAGGATCATCCACTGGCGCAACTGTTTCGGAACCTGGTGGAGCGGGCGTTTGTGCTTTCGTTGCGGTGGGACGACCCGCAGGTGGTGGACTATCTGAGCGATTTGCTGCTGAAGTTCGTGCATATGCGGGAGCTATACAAGCTGCGCGACCTGCGCGGACGCCCGCTGGAGGAGGTCGCCGAGATGCTCTACTATGCCGATGTGCGGCTCGGCGCCCGGTCGTTCTATCAGGAGCGCGAGGTGCATCGCCATATCGGGGACTACACCCTGTTCTGGACAGGGGTCTACCCGGAGGCGTTACCGCGCCTGCGCGCCCAGACACGCAAAGACCATCTGATCGACTATGTGAAGCAGGGGAAGCAGTCGTACTATATCGTATCGCTGTTCGATATCGGCGAATGGCGCGAAGAAGCCCCCTTGTTCCGCAAGCTCTCTGAAAACTTCGAGGTCTGCATGCAGGGGCTGTACAATGTGCGTCAGCAGTGGGAGCGGATGGAGGCGGAGAGTTTTCGTCGCTTTCGGGGCGAGATCGAGCGCGACCTGTGGCGATAGGGGTTTCTGATCTGCTTGTGAGGGTCTGCACAGCGCGCTTAGCGTGTATTGCATCGTTGCTGTCGAGAGCTACTGCGACCAATAGATTTGCCTCCCTTACGGGGTAGGAGGTGCAAGGGAGTGATCAAGGGGCGCATAGCAGACCCAAACGGGGCAGGGCGCATGGCGCAGCACATAGGCAACCGTGCCGTAGCCTAGTGGGTTCTCCAAAGGGAGCAGGTGGCGGTGGTCGGTCATCACAAGCAGGCTCGCTTCCAGCTCTTCCGCCTCGCTGACCAGTCCGCTGCCCACGTCGCGTGCCTGCACAATATCGGCGGTGGCAATCACGCCCTCACGCTCCGCGATGCGCTCGCCCTCCATCAAGATCTGCTCCGCCTGTTCCAACCCCGCAGGCTCCGGCGCATCCACCTGCTCGGTGAACGGCACGACCAGCACATAGACCAGGCGCAGGTTCGCACGGCTCTGCTTCGCCACACGGCAGAGCCAGCGCAACACGCGCTTGTCCTCCTCCGTACCCCGATACGCCATCAAGATGGTGCGTGCCATTGTTTTAGCCCCTCAGCGCACTGTCACATAGGGGCGGATCTGCTCTAACCGCTTGGGCCCGATGCCGTGCACATCGAGCAACTCGTCTACTGACTGGAACCGCCCGCGCTGTTGCCGATACTCTACAATACGCGCTGCCAGCACAGGTCCGATTCCTGGCAACGCCTCTAACTCCTCCGCTGTGGCGCGATTGAGATCCAGCGGGAAGCGCGGCGGCGATTTGGGGGGCGTGCGCGTCGGATTGTCCGCTGCGCGCGATTCGCTGAAGGCGGTCGCAACGCGCGTTTCCGCCTTGTGCGGCACATAGATTTTCTGCCCATCGCTGAGCGGTTCCGCAAGGTTGACCCCGTCCAGATCGGCGTCTGGCTTCGCGCCACCTGCTTGCTGCAGCGCATCCCGAACTCGGCTGCCCGACGGCAGCGTGTACACACCCGGTTTGTTGACCTGACCGGCTACATGCACCGCGACGGTAGCGGGCTTTTCGGCAGCCCTCAGATCGATCTCCTGAACGGGCTTTTCGGGTGAGGCATCCGCATCCGACGGCGCGGAGACGGTCGCACTCATATCCTGTCTCTTTTGGATTGGCTGCGTAGCGGGCGGCGGCATCAAAGCATGACTGGAGCCAGGAGCCTTCTCCGAACCTCGCCCCAGATTGTAAGCAACCAGAAAGGTGAGCATCAGCGAAACCGCATAGACTGCACCTAACCAGAGCTTCTCTTTCAGCTCCAGCTTCTCCCAAAGCGAAGGCATGATGCCTCACCACAAGGTTTCATTCGCGCTGACTGTGCCGAGTCCTGCAGGGAATCGCCTGTCGGTGGCGAAGAGCGAGAACCGTTGGGGCTGGTTGGGGTAAGGGAGACGGGAGACGAACCATGAGAGCATTACCGCTCGTGCTTTTGCTGCAGGGGTTGTTGCTTTTTGGCTGGGCGCAGGAGGCGTATGTTTCGGGTGTGGTGTACCATGACCGCAATCGGAACGGGGTGCGCGATTCAGGCGAGCCAGGCATTCGTGGCGTGCTGGTCTCAAACCAGCGCGAGGTGGTGCGCACCGATGCCAAGGGACGCTACCGCTTGCCCATCGAGGACGACACAATTGTCTTTGTAGTTAAACCGCGAGGTTGGATGACCGCCATAGACAGGGATAATGTCCCCCGCTTCTACTATATCCACAAGCCAAACGGCTCGCCACCCATCGCCTATGGGGGTGTTGCACCCACTGGGCCACTGCCCGAATCGCTCGATTTTCCGCTCTATCGACAACGCGAATCGAATCGGTTCACCGTGCTGGTCTTTGGCGACACGCAGCCGCGCGACCTGAAGGAGGTGGGTTATATCGCCCATGATGTGCTGCGCGAGCTAATCGGCACGCGCGAGGCGGTGCTGGGACTTGTGCTGGGCGATGTAGTGTTCGATGATTTATCGCTCATGCAGCCGCTGGCGCGAGCAATCGGGCGCATCGGCATCCCCTTCTACTATGTGCTGGGTAACCATGATATGAATTTCGATTCACCTGATGACCGCTACAGCGACGAGACTTGGGAGCGCGTGTTTGGACCGAACTACTACGCCTTTCAGTATGGGCATGTGCATTTTCTGGTGCTGGACGATGTGGTGTGGGAGGGCGTGCGGGAGGGTCGGCGCGGGCGCTATCGCGCCGGGTTAGGCGAAAGGCAGCTGACTTTCCTGCGCAACTATCTCCAGCATGTGTCGCGCCGCGACTGGATTGTGCTTTGCATGCATATCCCGATGTGGGAATGGCCTGAGGAGGAGCGCCGTGCGGTGTTCGAGATGCTGGCGCCGTTTCCCTACACGCTCTCCTTCTCCGCGCACACCCATTATCAGACGCATCGGTTTTTCGGGGAGGCGGACGGCTGGCGCGGGCGCGAAGCGCATCACCACTGGAACGCCGTCACGGTCTGCGGCAGCTGGTGGACGGGCGCTCCTGACCCGCTGGGCATCCCGCACACGACCATGCGCGACGGCACGCCAAACGGCTACCTGTGGGTCACTTTCGACCGCCATCGCTACCGGGTTCGCTATCAGGCGGCACGCCGCCCGCCCGATTACCAGATGCACATCTACCTGCCAGACGCCATCCCCCAGGAGCAGCTTGCAAACACAACGGTGCTGGTGAATGTGTTCGCTGGCTCGGAGCGCTCCCTCGTGGAGATGCGCGTCAATGACGAAGGCGACTGGATCCGACTGGAGCGCGTGACCGATCAACCCGATCCTGCCTATGCCGAGCTGAAGCGGCTGGAACAGGAGTATAAACTGCCTGGTCGCCCGCTGCCAGGCATCATGCCCTGTCCCCATCTCTGGCGTGGACAGCTGCCCACCTGGCTGCCGCGCGGCGTCCATGTGCTCACGGTACGCACCATCGATATGTTCGGTCAGATCTATCTTGACAGACGGCTCTTCCGCGTGGAGTGAATCGGGCGGGGGCTTTTCGGGTATAATGCCTGCCAAGCGCCTATACAAGCGAACGCACCCGTTGCCGATAATTTGCTTGAAAGGCAAAGCGGGTATGGACGCTTTGGTGAGCGAAGAGCAATTACGGCGCTTAGGAGTAAACAAGCTATGGCACGAAAGTTGCTGCACCACCTAGCGGGACCAAGTTTATGGGAGGGAGCACCATGAGATGGTTGCTGTTGAGCGTGACCCTTGCACTGACAGGGGCACTTTTTGCTCAGCGAGTTGAGGGGCTTTACCGCATCCAACCCGAAGATGTACTAACTATTCGCATTGATCCCGGCAATCTCCTGCATGAGGCGCTGGTTGGACGGGATGGGCTGATCTCCGTGCCCAAAATTGGTTCGGTACGCGCGGCTGGGTTAACTATCTCGGAATTGGAGCAGGCAATTGCGAACCGCTTCATTCAGCTCGATTTGCTCCGTCAGCCGAGCGTCTCGGTTTCCATCCGCCTGCTCCATCGTCCCAAGGTTTCCGTGCTGGGAATGGTCCACCGTCCGGGCAGCTACGAGTTCAAGGAGGGCGACAAGGTGCTGGAGGCTCTCTCGATGGCAGGTGGGCACATTCCAGAGCGTGCGAAGCTCGAAGATGCTTGGTTGCAGCGCCTCGACGGCACGGTCATCAAATTGAACCTGCGCCGCCTGCTGGAGCAAGGTGATTTGAGCCTGAACCACCCCTTGCAGGATGGAGACACCCTGTTTATCCCCGAAGACACGCTGAACCGCTACTTTGTGGGTGGGAGCGTGAAGCGTCCGGGACTTTACACCTGGCGTCCCGGTGTCACCGTGCTGGACGCGCTGGGGCAAGCGAACTGGGAAACGGAGCGTGGCACGCTGAGCCGCACCTTTGTGGTGCGCCGGAAACCCGATGGGACCACCGAACGCATACAGGTCGATATGGTTAAACTGCTCCAGCGTGCGGACATGTCCCAGAACATCGAGCTGCAGCCAGGGGATGTGGTGTTTGTGTCCGAAACGCGCACGCCCAATTTTGATGAACTGTACCGGATCGGATCGTTCCTTTGGTTGCTACGCAACATTGGCGTGCTCACTTCGCTCTGGCGACCCTGAGGAGGGAGGTCTGTTCTATGACGCTATGGCACGCGATAAAGATTCTTAGGCGACGCTGGTGGCTGATCGCACTGACAACGGGTTTAGTGACAGGCGCAGTGTTTGCCTACTACTGGTCGCAACCGCGCGAGTTCGAAGGTTTCATGACTGTTGCCGAATTCCGCTCTATCATTGCCAACCGCACCGTCATCTATCCCGACCCCTACACCCTGCAGATAGACCTTATCACGCGCCTGCAGAATGTTGCGAATGTGATCAGCAGCTACACGGTGCTGATGAGCACCTGGCGCGAGCTGAAAGACAGCGGGCAGTGGGACCCAGCGGAGCGAATCAAGCAGCAATATCCACTGAACGAGCAGGACTACGCAGGCGTGGTCGATCTGGTGAACCGCCTGGAGATTAAGCCTTTGCCCAACACCGAGTATCTGCGCGTGACACTCAAAGTGCAGGGCGATATCGATCGCGCCCCTGCCCAAGCGCAGTATGCGATGGAAGTGTTGCTGCGCAAATTTCAGGATCATTACACGGCACTTAACGCGCAGTCTGCCCGTCCATCGCGCGAGTTCGTGCAGCAGCAATACGAGCAGGCACAGCGCGAATATGAACGCGCCTCTCGCCGACTGAGCGAATATCTCAATCAAAATAAAGATGTGATTCAAGCAGATAACCAGACCAATATCCTGCTGCAGAACATCGCGCGTGCGGAGACCCAGCTGCTCGATGCGGAGCGCATTCGGCGAGAAGCCTACACCCGCCAAGCCCAATTGAGCCAGCAGCTGAAGCAGGAGGCAAGCCGCCCTGGCGGGGGGCCCTACAAGGAGTTGAACAGGATTGTGCGACTCAACCCAATCCTGCAGCAGCTCCAATCCGATCTTGCCCGTGCAGAGAACGAATTGCAAGGGCTTCTGCTGCAGGGCTTCGGTGAGAACTGGGATGCTGTGAAGAATTTGCGCGGGCGCATCGAGGAACTCAAAGCGCAAATCCGCAAAGAGCAGCGGACCATCTTAGACGCCCAGACCACAGGGGTCAACACGCTGTACGAGACTCTGCTGCGCGACTATCTCCAAGCTGTGGTCGAGGTTCAGACAGCCGATAAGCGTGTCGATGAGCTGCGCAAGCAGTTGCAGCAGCTGCAAGACCGCCTAAACGGTCTCCCCGAACGGCAGCGCACCTACGAGCAGCTGCGCCTTGATGTGCAGTTGGCACAACAGAAGGTGCAGCTGATGAAGAGCAAGCTGGACGAAGCAATTGCACGCGAGGCGGAAACCCAGACCGCTGGGCAAATCAAGCTTATTGATGCGCCAGGGGCGCAGCCTGTTGATAAGCAGATCCCGTTGAAGGTCGCGCTGGCGTTTGCCTTGAGCTTGATCCTCTCCACGGGGTTGGCTTTACTGCTGGGTCAGGTGGATCAGGGGGTTTATACCCCTTCGCAAGCGGAAGCCTTGTTTGGCATCCCTGCCGTTGCGGCGCTGCCGCGCATGCGCCGCACGCTGCTGGCGCGCGACCGCATGGAGCGGACTCCGCTCAGCGCGTCCTACCAACTGCTCTCGACCAGCCTGATGGACGCGAACGGTCGCATGCGGGGCCCAGCCGTTGCCATCACGGGCGCCGACCCTGATGTGGGGCGCAGCACTGTCGCCTATAACCTGGCACTGACCCTTGCGCGGGATGGCGCGCGCGTGGTGCTTATCGATGCCGACCTGCGCCAGCCATCGCTTCACCGCCTGCTGCGCACAGACGCCAGCCATCCCGGACTGAGCGAACTCCTCCAGGGGCAAATCAGCCTCGAACAAGCTGTGCAGAACACGCCCATCGAGGGGCTGGTGTTCATCAGTGCCGGCATGCCACCCGACAACCCCGTGCGCCTGCTCCGCTCCCCTCAGTTCCAGGAGCTGCTCAGCACGCTGGCAAAAGTGGCGGACTTTATTATCGTGGACACACCTGCCGGCGCCACCTTTGCCGATGGCACAGTGATTGGACTGGCAACGGGCAATGTGCTGATCGTGCATGCCGCCGGCAACGCTTTGACCGAATCGACCCGCGAGATGCTCTCTCGATTTAAGCAGGCGGGTATAAACATGGTGGGCGTGGTGCTCAACAAAGTGCGCCTGGACGATAGCACCATCTATCGCCATTTCCAGCGTGCCTATCGGCAGGCGCTGGAGACGCGCGACGGGCTGGCTGGCAGAGCCGCGCTGCCACCCAGCAGTCGGAGCGAAGAAGCCGAATCGGAGCAGACCGCGCCACGCGAGTAGCAAACGCTTCTCGGCGGGGTGTTTGCAGCGAAAGGAGTTTAGCGATGCTGACGAGCCGACCGACCGCAGAGATGGCGGCGGAGGGAAGGGTGTCGCATGTGCCCGCCCTTTCACCCTTCGCCGAGTATGTGCCGGAGGTGCGCATCAAGCACCTGTGGGCAAAGCGCACCCTCGACATCGTGGTTTCCGCACTGGCGCTCCTCCTGCTGGCGCCCCTCATGGCGATTATCGCCCTGCTCATCCGCCTCGAATCGCCAGGGCCTGTGCTGTTCCGTCAGATACGGCTCGGACGCTACGGTAAACCCTTCGTGATGTATAAGTTCCGCTCCATGCGGTGCAACGCCCAGGAGCTGCAGCCGCTGCTGATGCACATGAACGAGAAACAGGGTGGCGCGTTCAAAATCCGACATGACCCACGCATGACCCGCATCGGACGGTTCCTACGCAAATACAGCCTCGACGAGCTGCCCCAACTGTTCAATGTGCTGAAGGGCGACCTGAGCTTAGTGGGACCCCGCGCGATGGCGCCCTACGATGTGAACCGCTTCGACGACATCAGCTACTACCGACGCTTCGCCGTGCCGCAGGGCTGCACTGGACTGTGGCAGGTGAGCGGACGCAGCAACCTGACCTTTGAGGAGTGGATGCGGCTCGATCTCTACTATGTGGACAACATCTCCTTCTGGCTGGACATCAAGATTCTGCTGAAAACGATTCCAGCAATCTTAAAGGGCGATGGCGCGTACTGAACATCTCTTTCTGGTGACGGGGGGCGCAGGGTTCATCGGGTCGCACCTGGTGCGGTTTCTCCTGCCACGCGGGCGCGTGCGCATCCTCGACGACTTCTCAACGGGCACGCTGGATAACCTGGAGGAAGTGCTGCCAGCGATCGAGCTGGTTCGCGGCAGTGTCACCGATGCGCCACTGGTGCAAAAAGCTGTCGAGGGCTGCACCGTTGTGTTCCATTTAGCGGCACAGGTCTCTGTGCCGCTCTCGCTGGAACAACCAGTGGAGACCTTTGAGGTAAATGTGTACGGCACGCAGCTGCTTTTAGAGGCGGCGCGTCAGGCAAGGGTGCAGCGGTTCGTGTTCGCCTCTTCGGCAGCTGTCTACGGGAATACGCCGCGCCTGCCCAAACGCGAAACGATGCAGCCTCGCCCAATCTCACCCTATGCCTGGAGTAAATGGTACGGCGAGCTGCTCTGCCGCGATTACTGGCGCGTCTATGGTCTGCCAGCCGTCAGCCTGCGTTTTTTCAATGTGTACGGACCGCGTCAGAACCCGCATTCGCACTACGCGGCGGTGGTGCCCCGCTGGATTACCGCCGCGCTCACCGACCGGAAGCCGATTGTGTATGGCGATGGCAAGCAGACGCGCGATTTTGTCTATATCGACGACCTGCTGCAGGGGATCTGGCTGGCTGCCACCCACCCAGAGGCGGTCGGACGGGTTTTCAACCTTGCCAGCGGGCGCGCCACAAGCCTGCTGGAGCTGCTCCAGGCGGTCGAGCAGGCGGTGGGTTCTCCGCTGGAACCGCAGTTTGCCCCGCCGCGCCCCGGCGACATCCGCCACTCCTATGCCGATATTCGCGCCGCACATGGAATATTAGGCTATGAACCTCGAACAACCCTGCAAGAGGGAATCTCCCAGACCCTGAACGCCTATCGGGAGGCGATGAGCAAGCGATGAAGGAGCTGACAAGCGATTCGCGGTCTGACATGGCGGAGTTGTCCAGCCTGCGTGTGGGGCGTCGTATCCAGACGCTGGAGCTGGTCATCGCGCTGGTGCAGGCGATGCGCCCGCACCAGTGGATCAAAAACACGCTGGTGTTCGCGGCGCTGCTGTTCACCGTCAGCTTCACCAAGCTGGAGCTGGTGGTGCTGAGCGTGCTGGGCTTTGTGGCGCTCTGCATGGTTTCGAGCGGGCTGTATCTGTTGAACGACCTGCGCGACCGCGAGCGGGACCGCCACCATCCCATCAAGTCGAAGCGTCCGATTGCATCAGGACGGTTGCCAGTGCCGGTGGCATGGATCGCGGCGATTGGGCTGCTTACAGGCGGACTGGCGCTGGCGTTCTGGCTGCGCCTTCCCTTTGGCGGTGTGGTGCTTGCCTACGCCCTGATGACCAACCTCTACACGCTCTACCTGAAGCAGTTCCCGATCTTGGATGTGACGGTGATTGCGCTGGGCTTCCTGTTGCGGGCGGTCTCGGGCGCCGTGCTGATTGCGGTCTCCATCTCGCCCTGGCTGATTATCTGCACCTTTTTCCTTGCGCTCTTTCTGGGCTTTGCCAAGCGTCGCCACGAGCTGGTCGCGCTGGGTGAGGATGCTATCAACCACCGAAGCACGCTCGGTGAATACTCCACCACCCTGCTGGAACACCTGCTCACGATGTGCATGGTGTTCGCCATCCAGTCGTATGCCATCTATGTGATTTTGTCGGAGACCGCCAAACAACATCCCGGACTCTGGTATACTTTGCCTGTAGTGACTTACGGGCTGTTCCGATACTTTTACCTGGTGCACCGATACGATGCGGGCGGTAGCCCCGAGCGGTTGATCGTGGGCGACCGCCATATTGCGCTGTCGGTGCTTGTCTGGCTGGCGATCATTATCTGGGTTATGCTGGGTTAAGTCAAGATGTTGCAGAGCACACGCACACTGGTTAGCAATCTACCACCGGGCGTTCGGCAATTTCTGAAGTTTTGCACGGTGGGCGCGTTTAACACAGCGCTGGACTGGGGGCTGGCACTGTTGTTGACCTATCAGACGCCGATCCCGCGCGTGCTGGGAGGTTGGCTGGCGCAGGCGCTCGGCTGGCTGGGCATAAGCATGCGCCCCGAGGCCTTAGCGGTCTTTGTCACCAAGGTTATTTCCTCCGGCACGGCGACCTGCAACAGCTTTATCTGGAACCGTCGCTGGACCTTTCGCATTCGGGGCAAGCACCAGCGGATGAGCCAATTCGCCCGCTTCGTGACGGTGAATATTATCGGCATGCTGCTCAACTCCACCATCACCACGCTGATTGTGCGTCCCTTCTTGCCACCCGCGCCCCAGAAGCCGCATCCGTTGCTCTTTATGGGGGCGCAGGCAACCGCCACGCTGATCGTGCTGTTCTGGAACTTCTTCGCGAACAAATACTGGACTTTCCGGGCAAGTACACCCTTAGAGGGAGGTTGAGACGATGCTGGATCAGCTGCTGCTGGATATCAAACGCCTGCCGCGCCCGCAGCCCATTCTGGCGGGATTCGTGGTGGCATTTTTAGCCGCCCTGCTTTTTGCCTATCGTGAGGTCATTGAGTGGTATTGGCTGCCGCGCTGGGGTGACCCGAACGGCTATTACTCTTATGCCTATCTTGTGCCCCCGCTGGCAGTGGTGATGATCTGGATGCGGCGTGAGCAGCTCATCAAGCTTCGGGCGCAGCCCTCCTTCTGGGGGATGCCCCTTCTGCTGATGGGGGCAGGCTTGCACCTGCTGGGGCACTGGGGCTTGTCCAGCTGGCTCTCCAGCATGGGCTTCCCGCTCTTCCTGCTCGGCGCCAGCCTGCTGCTGTTCGGCATGCGGATTACCCGCGTGCTGCTCTATCCGCTGCTGTTCCTCTACCTGATGATGCCGATGCCGTCTGTGGTGTTCGATGAGGTCACCAATCCGATCAAGGTCTGGTCGACGGAGGTGTCGCTGGCGCTCCTGTCGCCCTTTTACCAGGTGCTGGAGACCAGCCAGGTGACCTTTATTATGCCGTCGGGCTACGAACTGCATGTCGGCGTGGAATGCAGCGGGTTCAAGGTGACGATTGCCCTGCTGACCTTTATTCTCTTCTTCTTTACGCTGGTGGATCTGCCGTTGTGGAAAAAGCTCATTTTGCCCGTTGCGCTTTTCCCGATTGCGATTCTCTCGAACGGCATTCGCATCGCGCTGATCGCGGTTTTCGGGCATCATTTCGGACCCGAAGCGGGTAGGATAGCGCATGAGGGATTCACGCTGACGCTGCCCCTGCTGGGCGAGGTGACCATCCCGACGACGGGCGCGCTGGAGATTTTGATCCCGTTCGTCGCGCTCTTTCTGATAGCGAGGTGGCTTGGATGGAGGAGATGAAAGCACAGGAGCAACATCAGGTGGAACCGCCAATCCTGGCAGAGGTGTCCGACTCCTCGGACGGCTTGGATGCCGCGCCCGCGGAGGGGGTACGAGCAGCCCCGCCGATGGACTGGCGGCGGTTCGGGCTGCCGATGGCAACGCTGGCTGCCTTTATGCTGGGCGTGCTGCTTGCCATCCAGTATATGCCGCGCGTGCAGGCAAATCCCGGCGAAAAAACGCTGGAGCGCATCCCCAAGCAAGTGGGCGACTGGACGATGGTGCAGAGCTATGAGATGTCGCAAGCCGCCGCCAACGAGCTGAAGCCCGACGAATACATCGCCCGTATCTATGTGAATGGCAACGGCGAGGAAGCCGATTTTACTGTGCTGGCTGGCTCGCATACCGGCGCGTTCCATAACCCGCAGGTCTGCTTCCGCGTGCAGAACTGGGAGTTTGCCGACAACCGCGAGATTGTGCTGAATGTGCCCGGCCTGAAGGAGCCAATTCACGCCCGCATGGTGCATCTGATCAGCCTGCAGGGTCCCAAGCGCGAGGCGGTTGGCATCTACTTCTACGCGACGCCGATGGGGTATCGCTCCGACACCTCCAGCGCGCGCATCCTGCTGCTGGTGGCGCGTGTGGCGGGCATGCATCAGCGCGCCTACTTCATCCGCCTCCTGAAGCCAACTGCGGGCAACTTCGAGCGCGATGCGCAAACCCTCAAAGCCTTCGCGGAGCAGATGCTCGCCGCGATGCGCCAGACCAACCCGGAGGTGGTGCGCTGATGGATACCCTGCAAACCCCCTCGCCCCAGCGGGAAGGGGGAGAGCCGCCATCCGAAACGGCGTTGCTGCACGCAGTCGAGATCGTTTCGGAGCCTGTGGGTGGGTTTCGCCTCCAGCCGATGAGCTTCGACCTCTATCGGGGCGAATGTGTGGCGATTTTCGGTCCCAGCGGTTGCGGCAAGAGCCTGCTGCTGGCGCTGCTTGCGGGCGAGATCGCGCTGGAAGCGGGCTTATTGGAGTGTGCGGATTTTGCAACGATGCCCGCGCTGCCATCCGAGCGCGCCGCGCGCAGCATGACCCCTGCGAAATGGATGAAACAGTATGCCTCCAGTCGGGCGCGCGCCGTCTATCTGCTGGAGCTGCTTGGCTTGGGGGAGCGTATAGATACCCCGATCGCGGAGCTTTCAGCGGGCGAGCGCGCCATGCTGCAGGTCGGGGGTGCGCTGGCACAACAGGCTTATCTGTACCTGCTCGATGACCCCTTCGACAAAGCCGATTTCGAGCGCAGACGCCGGCTCTGGATGGAGCTGGAGGACCGCTGCCGCTTTGGTGCCGCTGTGCTGTTCAGCACGCGCGACCCTGCGCTTGCCCGCCATGCCGATCGGGTGCTGATGCTCCATCGGGGCTACCTGATTGCCTTCGACACGCCCGACCGCCTCCTTCACGGATTGCAAGCCACTCGCCTTGAGATCGAAACAACCAATCCAGAAACGCTGATTGACACACTGGGCGAAGTGGAGTTTCGGATTGTGCAGCAGGAGGATGGCTATCGGCTGAGTCTGTTCGCGGAGGATGCTCTCGCGGTGCGCCTGCTGCAAGAGGGCTACGGCACGGTTCGCGCGGTCTATCTGCGCGAGCCGACCCTCGCCGACGCCTGGCAGTTCTACGCCCTGCGCCATCGGCATAAAACCTGGTTGTAATGCCTATTGGCAAACCAAACGCCGTAATGTCGTCGGCGAGACACCGACACGACGCAGGGCATATTCGTAGCATTAGCGTCCCCGCCGACGCTACGCAGGGTGCGTTCGTGTCGTCGGCGAGACGCCGACGCTACGCAGGGTGCGTTCGTAGCGTCGGCGTCCCTGCCGACACGACGCAGGGTGCATTCGTAGCGTCGGCGTCCCCGCCGACACGACGCAGGGCATATTCGTAGCGTCGGCGTCCCCGCCGACGATAATACGGCATCCTTTTGCGGGCAAGTTCACTCGCTTTGGGGATTAACTTCAACACCCCTGACCAAAGTGGAACAACACCACCAGCAAGTCCGCGTCGTCCACCACCCCATCACGGTTCACATCCTCCGCCCCACAGCTGCTGCAACCAAAGGTAAACAGCACGCGCAACAGATCCCCATCATCCACGCAGCCGTTGCCGTCCACATCGCCAGGAGGCGTGTAGAACGGATTGCGCGCCAGCACCACCGTCGCGTCCTCTCGCCCATACGCAAAGTACGCCCCTGAGGGCGAGAACTGGATAGACTCTACATCGCCTGTACCCGTTTCCTGGTCATAGGTTCGCACCAGCTGCCCGTTTGAAACGCGCCACACCCGAACCGTGCGGTCATCACTCCCTGACGCTAAGTACTGCCCATCGGGCGAAAAAGCAACCGAGGACACATAACTCGTATGCCCTGTAAAAGTGCGCTCCAGCTGCCCATCGGAAACACGCCATAACTTGATAGTAGTGTAATCCCACTCCCCACCCCTCGACGCCAAGTACTGTCCATCGGGCGAAAAGGCGACCGGACCCGCCACAAAAGGGAAGGTGCGTACCAGCGTCCCATCCGACACACGCCATAACTTGATAGTGTAATCCCCACTCCCCGACGCAACATATTGCCCATCGGGCGAATAGGCAACCGAGTTTACCGAACGAATATGCCCGCCGCGCATCCACACGATGTCCGGCCTGCCCTGCGCCCAAACAGTCGGGTAAATCAGCAGAAACCCCACACCCAGCGCACACAGCAAGCGCACAGCGCGGTTCACTCCCCACGCACAGCCTCGCTCCAAGCGTCGCATCGTGCCCATCGTTCTGCCTCCTCTTTGCCAACCGTATCCGCGCCGACTTGAGGGCGTGTTTTTTGATGTGCTTTTGTTGGTTTGCCTTTGCCCGACGCTTTGGTGATAGTATATCACAGGAATTTTGCAGATGTCAAGGGGTGAAGGGGGAATTTGCCCATTTTCGATGGGGAAAATGGGGGTTTCTTGGGGATTTTTTGTGGATTTTTTCCGAGGGGGTGGGAGGTGTTATGGTTGTGCTGGTGTTGAGTTTTTAGCCCCCCTCCTGCAGGTTCCCCCCGCCAGCGAGGGGAACCCGATAGGAATTGGTTCCCCCTACACAGTAGGGGGAACCTAACGGAGGGGGTCAGGTATCCTTTTTCATGTGCAGAACCCAAAAGCGCGTAAAGAAGCCCTGATCACGGTGATTGTGCCCGTCTACAACGAGCGGGACACGATCCGGGAGTTGTTGCAGCGTTTGCGTGCTGCGCCCTTCCGCAAGCAGATTATCGTGGTGGATGACTGCTCCACGGATGGCACCAGCGAGATCCTGGCGCAACAGCCCGATATTTTGCACCTGCGCCTGCCCCAAAATGCGGGCAAAGGGGCTGCCATCCGCGCCGCACTGCCCTATGCCGAGGGGGAAGTGACCATCATTCAGGATGCCGATCTGGAGTATGACCCGGAGGAGATCCCCAAAGTGGTCGAGCCGATTTTGCAGGGGGAGACTGAAGTGGCTTACGGTTGCCGCTTCACGCGCGGCTTGCCGAAGGCGATGCCCTTGCCCAACAAGATCGCGAACCTGATTCTGGCGTGGGCAGTGCGGATACTCTATCGCTATCCTTTGCGTGACGAAGCCACTTGCTATAAGGCGTTCCGTACTGAGCTGCTGCGCTCGCTGGATCTCAAATGCCAGCGGTTTGAGTTCTGCCCGGAGGTCACGGCGAAGTCGCTTCGACGCGGCTACAAAATCGTCGAAGTGCCCATCGAGCGGTATCAGCCGCGCACGCGCCGACAGGGTAAAAAGATTCGCTGGACAGACGGACTCGAAGCCCTCTGGACGCTCATCAAGTACCGCTTTCGGGATTAACGCCGATAGTTTTCAAATGTCATACGGCTAAAGCCGTTCCTGAGCAAACAAAGCCGACCTGCATCGGCTGTTTTAGCCCGCGAAGGCAGGCTTCGTTTGCCAGGGAACGGCTTCAGCCGTCAGGCGATGTTGAACTGCCGCTTAGTGTCCTGCACAGCAGGATGACTTCTCGCTCTTGACAACGGCAGCTGTCGGTTGTGCGGATTTATCCTCGCGCACGCTGAACATCAGCGCGGCGGCTCCAGCGCCCAGCAGCGCCGCAAGCACCAGCAATAGTCCGATTCGGTTCATGACTTACCTCCTCTGATATTATACCACCACTCGCGCGGCAGATCCAGCACATGAAACACCTCCTCCAGCGTGATACGAATGGCGTTAGCCCAATCGGCGGGCGCACGCCCCTCCACCACAATAGGTTCGAGGTTCAGCGCCGTGCAGGTGAAAAGGTAGGCATCGGGGCGTTCCGCCGCGCGAATAGTTAGCAAGGGCATCCCGATCGATTCAGCAAACTCCGTGATCAATCGGTCCTTCTCAGCGGTTCGCTTATTCTGCTGATGCGCGTCGTGCAAGTTCAGGTTAATAGGCAGCAGCACCAGTCCGTCGGGGTTCACATCCAGATTCAAGGTGATGACCGCGTCGATAGCGGAGCGCGTGATTTGAGGTGGCATATTGGCTCTGTAGCCCGTCACGAACCCGAACGGCATCTGGTGATGGCAGGCGATGGCATAGCGTCGTGCAAGACAATCGATGGCTTCACGGAGGAGCCGCTCGTGGAAACTCTGCAAGAGCCGTCCAGGTGGGGTGTGCGTCTGTCCGTAGCAGGCACGCAATAGAGCCAAGGGTGCTTGAATCGCTTTGGCTAAATGGGGCACCGCCGTCGCGATCTCGGCACGGATCCCCATCATTTCGCAATTCAGGTGCACCCCTGCAGGACCTTCGTAAACCTCCACCCAGAGAATCCCACATTGACGGTACGCTTCGCGGAGCGAGTCGCTAAGCACGGGCTCCGTCTCCAGCACCATAAAGGGGCGCTTTTCCAAATCATCTGAGGCTACCAGCACACCAAAACATGGCTTATTAAGCTCTGGAACATAAGCTGGTGGCTGATAGAGTGCATGAAACACAAAGCGCCGTGCAGGGCGCAATAACAGTTCATACTCCCCTATCGTTTGCAACACCTCTGCTAAGTACCTATTTATTGGTTGTGTCAATAATCGGTTCGGTTGAAACGCCATCTCGGTTTCACCTCCATACCCTAACTTGACAGCTTCACGCTAAAAGTCATCCTCATCAAAGTCAGGGGCGGCGGGAAAGCTTTACTCTGCCACGCGCGCCCATCAAAAAGCCATCTGCTACCTTCTCCCTTATAGAGATTCGTACCCCATGCCGATAATTCCTGCAGGGGCGAACGATGCTTGGCGTAAAGCGTTTGGGCGAGCTGTTGATTCAGCAGGGCAAAATTACACCACAGCAGCTGCAGGAGGCGCTGGAGACCCAGCGCTTGACCGGTAAGCGTCTGGGACAGACCCTTATCGAGATGGGTTTCATCACCTCCGAGGACTACTACGAGGCACAGGCGGCACAGTATGAAGTGCCTTATGAACCGTTGCGAACGATTTTCGAAAACTGGGATTCCTCGTTGCGCACGCTGGTGCCTGCGCCTCTTGCTACACGCTATTGCGTGCTGCCACTACGGCGAGAGCCGAATAGACTCCACCTCGCGATGGCAGACCCTAATGATATAGAAGCGCAGGACTACATTCGCCAGCTAACTGGCTTGAACCTCAAGATTTATTACTCACCCCCTGAGCGTATCCTGCATGCAATCGCTCAGCTCTACGGGGTTCAGGAGGAGATGCTCACCGCTGAGCATGAGGAAAGCGTAGGCGAGCCGGATGACCTGCTGGAGGTTCACGAGGCGGTGAATCAGCCACCGCTCATTAGATTGGTGAATACCATCCTGTTCGAGGCGACGGAGCAGCGCGCCAGCGATATCCATTTTGAGCCACAGGAGCAGCGATTGCAGGTACGCTACCGCATCGACGGGGTGCTGTACCCTGTGCGCACCATTCCGCGCAGCTTGCAAGCCTCCGTGCTGGCACGGGTCAAGCTCATGGCAGAGATGGATATTGCGGAGCGGCGTCGCCCCCAGGACGGGCGTTTTACCTTTCGAGTGGGGGAGCGTAAAATTGACGCCCGTGTCTCTTCGCTCCCAACGGCTTTTGGAGAGCGCATCGTGGTGCGCTTGCTGGACCGCACCCAGTCGCTGCTCTCCTTAGAGCAGCTGGGCATGCCCGAGCGCATCTATCAACGCCTGCTGGAACTGAGCGCGCGTCCATGGGGCATGATTTTAGTCACAGGTCCAACGGGTGCGGGCAAAACCACCACGCTCTATGCCTTGTTGCAGCATCTGCGTTCCGATGAGCGCAACATCCTCACTTGTGAGGATCCCATCGAGTACACGCTGGAGGGGATTGGGCAATCACAAGTGAACGAGCGAGCGGGGCTCACCTTTGCGCAGCAGTTGCGGGCGATTCTGCGCCAGGATCCCGATGTGGTGCTGGTGGGCGAGATTCGGGACACCGAAACAGCGGAGATTGCCTGTCGTGCTGCCATGACAGGGCATCTGGTGCTGGCGACGCTGCATACCAACGATGCGACCAGCGCTCCCGCCCGCCTGCTGGATATGGGCGTGCCCGCTTTCTTGATCAATTCTGCGCTAACAGGGGTCTTAGCGCAGCGATTGGTGCGTCGGCTTTGCATGCACTGCCGTCAGCCTGTCCAAGTTGAAGCCCAGTCGGTTTGCCCTGCGCTGGGGCAAGGCGTGGTGACGCTTTATGAGCCGCGTGGCTGTGCCGAGTGCAATCAGATTGGCTATCGGGGGCGCGTCGGGGTTTATGAGCTTTTTCTTGTCAGCGAGGCGATCCACCGCCTGATCGCTCAGGGGGCGGACAGTGGCACGATTCGCGCCGCCTGCCCGCCCGATACCCTCTTCCCCCTTTGGGAAGATGCCCGCCAGAAGGTGCTTCAAGGTGCCACCAGCTTGGCGGAAGCGCTGGCACTGACCGGCGAAGCGCTTACGCCTGTGCCGCAGGCGGCGTAATGCCTGCCCCGCGACGCCGACGGCGAGCCAGCAGCCCAACCAGCCCAGTGCCCAAAGCCACCAAAGCACCTGGCTCTGGCACCAGCGTCACGAGATCCTGACCGCGGTTCGAGCCGCTTCCTATCGCGCGCAGGTAGAAGTAGAGAGCCGTCTGCCCTGTTGTGCTGGCTAAAAGGGCGTTCCCGTAGTTCTTAATGGTGGTGTTGGCAGAGTATTTGAACACATTTGCGTTCAGGTTGTCGCCATTGCCGAGCGTGTGGTCATACGCGATTTCCCACATGGCTACCTGAAAGCCTGCTCCCTTTCGGTTCAGGTCGCTGCCCGTCAGGAAGCTATCGCGCAACGAAAGCAGCGCGCCTGCACGACCGCGCGCCAGCCAAAGTTCGTAGGTATAGTTGCGATTGTAGGTCATCCAGTGGTCAAGGTCGACACAGAACGCCCAGTTCGGCAGCGTAATGCTGGCGGGCACACCCGTCGTAATCACCTGATACTGCCCTGCCATCACATCCAGCGGATTGCCGTTGTAGAGGATTTGGGTGCTGGTTCCGGGCGAGACCGCCGTGATGCGCAGGGTGATAGTCCCCAAGAAAGTGAGTCTCTCAGCGTAAAATTGGGGGTCGCTGGCAAAGGCTGCGTTGCAGCCTATCAGCAAGGCAAGACCGCTCAGCCCGATCCATTTATTCGTCGTTCCCTTGAACATCGTTTGACACCTCCTGTTTTGAGTCTGCAGGCATCGCCTGCTGCCCATAGAGGAGCAAACGGCGTGCCAGGGGAACGGCGGCAGACTGCTAAGCTTACGGGATTTCGGCTTTCGAGCCGGCTGGAACGGGCAATTTTACGGGTATGGCTGCGCTGTCCAAACAGTCAGATTCAAAAAAATTGTTGGTCACCAGATAGATGTGCATCTTAGTTATAGTTTTTTTATTCTTTGACAGTCTTATCCCATAAGTCCCGCTCGGCTTGCAGATATGCGTCAATCTCTTCACGAGAAGGTGGTGGCTTATCTGAAGGAAACAACGATTGTAGTAGATCGAGCGTAGACATCACGCGCAGTAGGGAGCCTCGAGGTAGTTGGGGCAGTTCGTGGACAGCGCGATGCGCTTCCACATCCATGCCTCTCTTACTGCGTAGTGAGCGGCATTGCAGACTTACGCGGATGAGTTGTTGTACCAGAAGCTCTGGTGTTATCTGCTGGCGCTGTGCCGCCTGCTCCAGCAGCTCCCACTCGTGCTCGCTTATCTCGATAGTTAGTTTGGGCATCATCTCACCTGAGAGCCATTATACCAGCCTCGCTGTTCGCTTTGGGCAGTCCGACGCTTGCTGGTCGCCTAATGCTGATAAGCTCAGGAACTTTTTGGATGGAAAAGGAGTCTAAGTAAGCAATATCTACGGGTCGGAGGAGGTGTGTCACAATCAAAAAAGAGCGCAAACGGAAGCGCCGCGCGCGTGATAAGGTCGCTTGTGCGTTTGGACACTATCTGGGACATCGTTCCCACTGCCGAGCGGGTAAAAACTCGAATCAGCGCTATTACCGAATCCGTCAGGAATACTACGAGCAACGGCTGAAACGCTTGGAGCAGGAGCTAATCCGTGAGCGTCAGCGCTGGGATCCAGAAACCTACTACTCTGTGGTGGAGGCTCTGCGACGAATGAGTTAGCTGCGGTGGGAGGCACCTGCCTCCCGCCCGCCCTGCAGGAATCTATCCCCGACAACTCGAACCTCTTCTCTGTGCACCGATCAGCCACGCGGTATTTGCTTGGTTGTGTAGGGTTACTAACGCTTCTCTGTGGCGTTGGGTGTATTGGTGTCGGCTTCTGGCTTTTTCGCGAGCCTCGCATCGAAATCCCTCCCCGACGCTACCCGCCCGATAACGCCTATGACGCCTATCGCGAGCTGGGGAAACGAATAAAGGCAGAGTTTGATAGGGACGCTCGTCTTAGAGAGGTCGAGCGTCGGCTTTTTTCCAGCGCTGAGCCGACGAAAGCGCCCGCAGAGGATTATGCCTACTATCTGGAGCGGATGAGACCGTATCTGGAGGAGTATCCCAAGCACCTGAATCGTCCCAGTGTTGCTGTATTTGAGTATGATGTCCACTGGCAGTTTCCAGAGCTTCCTAATTTACGCCGCATCGCGCGCGCCGAATCGCTCTTGATGAAAGAAGACATTAGGCGGGGGCGCCCGTTCGCGGCGGTGCAGCGTGCGCACCGCCTGGCTCGCCTTGCCGAGCAGGTGCGGAACGAAGGCGTTTGGATCCAATATTTAGTGGGCATGGCGCTCCTTGCCTTCGCGACGGCTCCCCTGCGTGAGGAGTTGCCAAGTCTGAACGATGCAAACGCCCTCGACGCCATCGTGCAAATGGTTCGCGAGTATGAAACGCGACGCATCCCTGCTGTGAAAGCGATGCAGCAGGAATACTATATGGGACTCTCTGCCTATCGTGATCTTGCCTCAGGACGACTGTCGTATGACCAAATCGTCAGGAACCAGCAACCCTCGCCGTCGGGCATCGCAACCCTAATCGCAAGACCAATTGTCAACACCGCGCTGCCTGAATACCAGCGGCTCATGAATCAACTGATTCGAGACCTGAAAAAGCCCTACTGGGAGCGCGCGGACACCGAACCCGCTCCAAAGCATCCCCTGAATATGATTTTGGTTCCCGTGTTTGCCAGGGCAAGTGGGAAAGAGGCGCAGGAAATCGCCACGATGCGGCTGCTGGGCTGTGCGGCAGCAATTAAGCGTTTCAAGCAGCGCACGGGACGCTACCCCGCCACCTTGGACGAGCTACAACTGGGGCAAATAAGCATCGATCCTTACTCTGGCAAACCTTTTATCTACCGAACAGATCCGAGGCGGGGGTTCCTGCTCTATTCGGTCAGTGAAAATCGCGTGGATGATGGCGGCTGGTCGCCGTATCGGGGCGTCGCTACCTCGAAGGGTGATATGACCCCCGTTCGGCAGCTACCTCCAGAGCCACTGCGCCGTAAGAAAACGGAGGAGCTACCGCTGAATCAACCACTCTGGCTGAAGTAGTCCTTTGCCTGTGCTGTTCGACCTATTGATATTCAACAGGAGCTAACCTGCTTGGGTACCTATCGTGTACAATAGAGTCGATGTCCACTGGGGATAACGACAGGCGGGTGCAGGTGCAAAAACTGCTGATTATCGGCTTCTTTGTGCTGCCGATCGTGTTGACGCTGGTGATCATGCTTTCGCCGCCGTTTCACCAGCTGCACGAGCAGAATCGTTTGCACAACGAGGAGCTGCTTGCGGCGGTGGAGCAGGGCGATATGGCACGGGTGAAGGTGTTGCTGCGTGCAGGCGCCTCTGTGAACGCCAGCACCCCGTCGGGTTTGACCGCGCTCAGCCTTGCAATTATCCGTGGGCATGAGGAGATTGCCCTGCTGCTGATTGAGCACGGTGCTGGTTTAGGCGCGCGCGACCGCACAGGTTACCTGAACGAGATGAACCCTGGCAACTCGCCTGCCTATTACGCCGCGGTCTACGGGCGCACGCGCGTGCTGAAAGCGATGTTAGAGCGGGGCATTTCGCCCAATCAGCGCGATCGTAACGGGCGCACGCTGCTGATGTTGGCAGCCGAAAACGGACATCGCGAGGCGGTGCGCCTGTTGCTTCAATATGGAGCCGACCCGCGGGCACGCAGCACATTAGGTGAAAGCGTGCTGGATGCCGCCCAACGCAGTGGCGACCCCGAAATCATCGCGATGATCCAGCAACGGCTACGCCCCTCGCCTTAGCGGGCTTTGCGCTGGCGTGCTTTGAGATAGGCTTCTTCCATCAGGTCCAGCTGTTCGGGTGTCGGGCGTGCTGAGGGAGGGGATGTTCGGGCAGTTTCGGACGGTTTGCGCGACTTTCGGGGAGCAGCTGGCTTCGATTTGGCTCGCTGGGAGGCTCGCCCTTTGGTGGCTTTGGCATCCTGCCGCTCAGCTCGCGGCTTGCCAGTGGCGCGCCCTTCGGTGGGTTGTGCTTTTGGCGACTTGGACCCCCTCCGTGAGGTTCCCCCTGCAACAGGGGGAACCGTTTTTGAGGGCGTTGGTTCCCCTCGCTGGCGGAGAGAGCCTGCTTCTTTCCCCTTCGGTTCCTCTCGCGTGCGGAGGGAACTTGCAGGAGGGGGGCTTTCCAGATCGCTCTCCGCCACCAACACCACATAGTTCAGGCGGAACATCTTTTCCTCGTCAGTTAGGCGGTTGCGTGCCTCCTCCGAGAGTGAATCGAGCCAGCGCTGATACATCGTCTCCTGCTGCTCTGCGTGGCGCTGGCGTACCTCCTCTGGCAGGCTATCAATGTCCAGATTAACGGCGATCTGTTGCGCGTCGTAGACTCTGAGGATGGTGCCCGTGACGTTAGCCAGATAGGGCGCGTACCGCCCCTCCAGCGCCTCCTTCTCACTTGCTTGTCGTGCCTTGATCCGCACCCGCTCGCCTTCCTTGAACTTTGCCATATAAACAAGTATACCGAATCGTGTGATACCAATCGCCATTTCAAGAGCTGTCATCGTCGGCGGGGACGCCGACGCTACGCAGGGCGCATTGGCGGGGACGCCGACGCTACGCAGGGCGCATTGGCGGGGACGCCGACGCTACGCAGGGCGCAGTGGCGGGGACGCCGACGCTACGCAGGGCGCATTCGTAGCGTCGGCGTCTCGCCGACGACATCACGGCGTTTGCGCTGCCAATTGGTATGAGACCGACGGGCGCTGAAAGCAGGAATCACCAGCAGGGGCGTCGTATAATGAGGGCGAGGAGGAACGCCCATGACCATCTGGGCTATTCGGGCGCTCTGGATACTGGGCTTGCTGGCGCTGATTGTAGAGATGTTTTTGCTTGCCAATCCGCGCTACCGTGTTCCTTCACCCAGTGAATGGGAGACTTTTGAGGGGCGTCGCTTTTCGATCCGCAAGCCGAAGCGGTTCCGTGCGGGTGATGTGGAGTTCGGACGCTTTTTTGCCATCTCGGAACTGGCGCTGGCTGCCGATGATGTGGGCTTCTATCGGGGCAAGCGCACGGGCTTTGAGGTCTATTTCCGACCGTTGCAGGAGACCTCGAACCCGCTCAGCCAGTTGATGCCACAAGGCAACCCGAATGTGCAGGTGGATTTCGCTGCACTGATGCGCAAACGCCACGATGAGCGCATCGCTGCCCTGCGCGATGACCCCAGCTATGTGAACTTCCGCGAACTGAAACGATCCACCGTGACGGTCCGCGGCGTGCGAGGGCTACGCAGCGACTATGAGTATGTGCTACCGCATATCATCCCGCTGTTCAACATGCCTGTGCGGGGCTATGTGTTGACAGTGCCCATCTCCGAGCGCGAGGTTCTCCATATCCACGCTTATTGCCCTGCCAGTTCGTATGATGCCTACCAGAAGGTTTTTGATGAGATGGTGGGGACGCTTACCTTGAAACGAGAGGGAGGTGCGCCATGACCCGCTGCCGCTGGTGTGGAATGGACAGTCAGGATCCGTATGTGTGCGAATGGTGCAAGCGGGTGATGGCGACGGGTCAGCCAGCTCCGCCGGGCTACAAACCGCCTACTCAGACGCCGCCCCCGACGCCTTCCAGCGATCCGACAGTGGTAACGACGCCCACCCCACCGCCAACCGCGCCCACCAGCCCACCTCCGCCCCCTTCGGGCGTGGTGGCGACGCCGATGGGTCCCACCACACCCCCTCCTGTGGCGACGCCGATGGCCCCCCCGACACCGCCCAGTGGCGTCACCGCAACGCCGATGGCACCGCCCGGCGCACCTCGTCCCACCCCCACCACGACCGCGCCCCCTCCAGGACAGGTGCGCATCCTGTACGAGATTGAAGAGGGGCTGCCTTTCTACCTAAGGCTGGAACGGTTCCTTGCTGTGGTCTTGCCCTTGGCAGCGATCAATGTGTTGGTGCTAAGCCAGCGTCCTGAATGGGCTATCTGGAGCAACCTCATCTACTTCTTCATTCTGGGCATGTGGATGGCAGGCTCCCATCTGATTGGCACTATCGACGACGCCGAGGACTATCGCGATGTTGCCATCGTCATGGTGCTGAGTATGTTCTGCTGCGGACCAGTGGGCACACTGGTGCTCTATTTTCTCGCCAGTGGTATCCTCGCGCTTATCCTCAAGACCGAAATCAACTGGTCGCTGATTGGGCTGCTACTGGCTTATATGATTGCCCGCTTCGTGTTTGATATGGTGCTGATCCTCATCGATTTTGAGGAGATAGGCGACTTTATACGGATCGGCTTCTCCTTTTGGGACTTTTTCTTGGTCGTTGCGCTCTTTGGAGGTTGGCTGCTCGGTGGCATCGTGCGCAGCGATTAGGTTTCGGGCTGCGGCTGGGTGAACATGCGAATCAGCAGGAAGCCCACGATGCCCGACATAGCGGAACCTATCAGCACGCCCATCTTTGCCAGATCGAGCGTGTGTTCAGCGTAGGCAAGCTGGGCAATAAAGAGCGCCATGGTAAAGCCGATCCCGCCCAGAAAGCCGACGCCCAGAATATGCACCCAGCCGACGCCTGCAGGCAGCCGCGCGATGCCCGCCCGCACCGCCAGCCACGAGGCAAGCGTGATGCCCAGCGGCTTGCCCAGCAGCAAGCCCAGCGCCACACCCCACAACACCCGACCGCCCCAATCGATGGCGTTCTGTTCCCCGAAAATCGTCACCCCTGCGTTCGCCAGCGCGAACAGAGGCAGGATGCCGAACGCCACCCACGGATGCAGCACATGCTCCAACCGCTGCAGGGGCGACTGCACCCGTTCCGACGCCCGCTGAATCGCTTCGACTGCCGACTGCTGCATCGGGTTCAAAATGATTGTGGGTTTGCGATGGGGCATTTCAAACTGGCGCAGATAGTCGCGCACGCAGGCAACATACTGTTCAGGCGCGATCCGCTGACGCACGGGAATTGCCAGTGCGCCCAGCACACCCGCAACTGTCGCGTGCACGCCCGACTTGAGCATGAAGTACCACACCACACAGCCAATTAGGAAGTAAACGAGGGTATTGCGCACGCCCAACCGATTCGCCAGCAGCATCCCGCCGAACGCAAGCACCGAATAGCCCAGAGCACCCCAGTTCACATTCTCTGTATAAAAGAAGGCGATCACCAGCACCGCACCCAGGTCGTCGATAATTGCCAGCGCGCTGAGGAACACCTTGAGCGCGAGCGGTGCCCGTGTGCCCAGCAACGCCAGTGCGCCCAGCGCAAAGGCGATATCGGTCGCCATCGGAACGCCCCAGCCGCGAATTTCGGGCGTGCCTGCGTTCAGCGCGTAGAAAATCAGTGCAGGCACGACCATGCCACCGATTGCTGCTGCAATAGGTAGCATCGCCTGACGCCACGATGCCAGCTCGCCCACCAGCAGCTCCCGCTTGATCTCCATCCCCACCAAGAAGAAAAAGATCGCCATTAGTCCGTCGTTGATCCAGAGCAGCAGCGGCTTGTCCAGATCCAGCCATGCGCCAAAGCGTATCTCCACGGGGGTTTGCCACAGGCGGAAATAGGCGGGCGCGAAGGGTGAGTTCGCCCACAGCAGGGCAGCAATCGCGCAGAACAGCAGCACGATGCCCCCTGACGATGCCTGATGGGCAAACTCCTGAAAAGGGCGCGAGAGGCGTTCAACAGGCAGGGCGCGACCGGGTGGCATCCGCACACCAGTGCGAGCTGGCATCGCTACATCCCCAGAATGTGATACCCGACATCGACGAAAATCACTTCCCCTGTGACGCCGCGCCCCAAATCGCTGAACAGAAACACGGCGGCATCGCCCACCTCATCAGGGTCGGTGTCGCGCTTGAAGGGGGCGCGCTCACGCACATACTCCATCATCGTCGTGAAGCCGCGAATGCCTCGCGCTGCAAGCGTACTGACAGGTCCTGGCGACAGGGCGTTCACTCGAATGCCGCGCTCGCCCAGCTCATACGCCAGATAGCGCACGCTCGCCTCCAGCGCGGCTTTCGCTACGCCCATCACATTGTAGCCCGGCACCACCCGCTCACTGCCCAGATAGGTCAGCGTCAGGATCGACGCCCTGTCCGCCAGAATCGGCTCCAGATGGCGCACCGCCGCCACGAAGGTGTAGACGCTGGTCTCCAGGGCAATCTTGAACCCCTCCCGCGAAGTGTCCAGATAGCGACCGGCGAGTTCCTCGCGCAGTGCATACGCCACACAGGGCGCCATAAACTCGACTGTGCCCCACCGCTCGCGCAGTGTGCTAACTACTGTGGCGATTTCCGCGTCGTTATTGAGGTCGCATTGCAGCGTGAAGGCATCGGGCAGTTCGGCAGCGAGCTGATTCACCTTCTCCACGAACCGCTCATTCTGGTAGGTGAGGGCGAGGCTTGCCCCGTGCTGTGCGCACCGCTGGGCAATCCGCCACGCCAAACTGTACTGGTTCGCCACGCCAAAAATAACCCCGCGTTTCCCTTGCAAAAGCATCTTCCAGCCTCCTGCGAGGGAATTGTACCCTCTTTGGCAGGAAGCTGAATTGTTGCGCAGGCTCGTTATTTTATTTAGTATTTAGGAGGAGGGCAGCGATCGGAAGGCAGGATATAAATGGTCTTATCCTTACCCTCAGGCATAAGGAAGAAACGCACTCCGGTTTTTCCTTTCTTCACTTCAGAAGGCGTGATTTCCACTCCCTTGCCCTTCGCCACCACCCGCTCTGCCCGGCGACGCGAGCGATCCCTTTCTATTCCAAACATAAAGTCTATCACTGTGTCCATCCAATCACGACTAATCGCCATGTAATGCAAAGAAAAGGGAATACCTTGCTCGTATTCAAATCGAACAAAGTCTAAATCGATAGGATGATCGGGATTCTGCTTATTCTGCTGTTCTGCCTTACGAAGCGCTTCCTCTAAAGTCAGCGTGCGAAAGCGGATAAAGGTAGGGGATTGCTCCAAGATTTCCACTCGGCTTCCAAACCACTGATGCACAACGACTCCCTGCTCAAGAACAGGCAACTTTTCGCTACAAGGCAGTTTTTCACTAAACGAAATTCGGTAGGTCATATTTGGGCGGAGCAGGACTTGGATGTCTTTTATCTTGCCGCGCGGGGAGCGAATCTCGGAACGCTGCCCCTGACTGATCACCAGCATGCCGAGAAGAGCAGCCAACCCTAAATATCCAGCGATTTGGAGAATGCTTTTCATGGCTTTATCTCCATCCAACTGTGTAGTTGTGGTCGCCTGAGCGAAAGCAGGCGACCACAACATGGGAAATATTACCAATCGCAACCGGGTTGTGTGTACGGCCCAGAAGGGTTAGTACATACCTGCGGTGTTTTTACCGGACCAGATGGTAGCCAAACTATTCTGTAAAAACATTTCCGTTGCCATAGATGCTGCTCACAACACTCAACAACATTGTTTCGGCAGCAGAATCGGCGACAAAACTGTTTCTTATATTCGGTACATTGCTGACACTGCACGCGTATATCTATGGTGCTTGTGACCTGCACGCACCCATCTACAGTTACGCAGAATTCGATTTCGCCAATGGTGATACAACCTTCTGCCAAACCAAGTTGCGCCTTTAGTTCCGCCGCTTCTTCGCCACATAAGCGTGTAATTACCTGGTTTCTCCTGTAACTGCAAGTGAAAAGCCTTGTACATAGCGTTTCTGCGACATAATACGGCGGGCAAACCCATGTACCTCCAGGCGGAAGAGACGCGCAATTCAATCCTGGTGGTGGATCGGGGCGCTTGAGACAAAGCTTCCCACCTCGACCAGGACGACCAGGTGCTTGGGTGTTGATCTCCTCCAGCCAGATGGCTGCGTGATTTTCACCGCCTGCACTTAGGGGCACAATATAGCCACGCCTTCTTACATCGATGGGTAGGTTATATACTTCTGACAGCAGTGACTCGTCGTCCACCACAAAGTCTATTCGCGCCACGACGCGGGAATTACCCGAGACACTGACAGCTCGGACTTGAATAAAATCCCATCCAGCACGAGTTGGAACCCAAGTTATTAGTGACGGGTTGGTTGTAAGAAAGTCGCCTGACAGGGTCTCATAAATCAGCTGTTCTCCTGCAGAGAGTTGTAAAGCTGGTTCAAAAAGGAGAGTGATAGGTTGTCCTGCTGAGGCGAGTACCACTTCCACCATACAACCTTCTGCCACTTGTGGCGATGCTATTTGTGACGGGGTGTGTTGTGCAATACTGGGTGCAAGATTCATCACACAGCCTATCACTATACCAAGCGTTCGCATTCTGCGCAACCAGCGCCTTGATCCGTTGAGTCGCTTCATCGTCATCCACCTCCATTCTTGATTTTTCAGAAGGGCTTCCATTCGCCCTTCCACTCAATTAATTGCCCCTGCTCTGCCAAAAAATATAACCGCCATCACCCCGATTCCCCCAAAATCTCGCGCACTAACTGGCAAATCCGATGCCAACGCTTGCTGACCGCTGGTTGACTGAAACCTGCTTCCCGAGCAATCTCAACCTGTGTTCTACCAGTTAGCATCCCCTCCAAAATCATCCAATCCTTCTCATCTAACCGAGGCGAAAGTTGCTCCGACACTTGTGTGAACAGCACCCGCTGCAGCACCTCCTCCACCTGCACCTGCGCTCCCTCATCCACAAACTTCAGTTCTTCCTCCTCACCGGCTTCATTCTCTCTCCATATCGGCATAACTTGTCCATAATACCGTTTCTCCTGCCCCCAATACCGTTTCAACCGCTTCAACGCCTTGCCCACCAACCACATTACATAATGCGCTTCAGGATGGGTTGGGGGAGGGTCGGGCAGACGATAGCGCG
>JBCNVA010000058.1:0-6440 GCA_039630445.1 Armatimonadota bacterium | reverse complement strand
CGTCGGCGGGGACGCCGACGCTACGCAGGGCGTGTTCGTAGCGCTGGTGGGGACGCCGACGCTACGCAGGGCGTGTTCGGAGCGTCGGCGTCTCGCCGACGACCATCATGGCGTTTGAAATCCCGATAGGTATAAATGGCTCGTATCAGCTATCGTGCCGTGCCCCCTCGCAAGTATAATTCCATAGAGGTGAGCTGGCAATCGGTTTACCCGGAATGGCGGGCAGCAATTGAAGGCTTGGCACAAGTGTCTGGCACCGTGATGGTGCTGGGCGGTGTGGACACAGGCAAGTCGACCTTCTGTGCGCTGCTGCTCCGCCAGTGGCAGCAAAGCGACACCCTTGCAGGCTATGTAGATCTTGATTTAGGGCAGAGCAATGTGGGTCCGCCGACCACCTTCAGCTGGGCACTCGTGCGCCAGCCGTTCGAACGCCTGAGCGACATACCCTCAGGGGGATTAGCCTTTGTTGGGGATACAACGCCGGCACGACATATCTCCTTGGCGTTGGCAGGGGCACGGCGTGTGCTGGATGAACTGCTCGCGCTCCAGCCTGAGCGGATTGTAATCGACACTTGTGGCTATATTGGAGGCTGGATAGCTCGCCATTACAAGTTGACGCTTGCCGATCTGCTGCGCCCGCGCGTGATTGTGGGGCTGCAGCGGGAGCGCGAGTTGATGCCAATTCTGGACGCGCTGAGTCGTCGGGCGGATTGGCGTGTGGAGGTGCTTCCCGTGCCCGAGGCGATCGGGCGCAAGCCACCCATCTTTCGCTCGCAATATCGGCGGGTCGCATTCGCACGCTACTTCGAGAATGCCCGCCCCCATACGCTGCCACTTAGTCAAATTAGCTTTGTAGGCAGGCGGCTGGGGGCAGGCGAACCGCTGAATGAGGCGACCCGCCAGCACTTAGAGCGGCAGATTCAGGCACGCTTGCTCTACGCGGAGCGGCACGGCGACTACCTGCATGTCATCCTGCGTCAGCCCCTGACCGAGCATCAGATCGGGCTGCTGCAAACGCTGACGGGTACCCGTTGGCTCACGCTGCTGCCCCCTTCTGCCTATCAACACCTACTGGTCGGCTTGACCGACTACACAGGGCGCACTTTCGGCGTGGGACTGATCGAATCGCTCGATTTCGAGGCGGGCACGCTGACTCTGCTCTCGCCCGTGCATTCCGTGCAGCCGGTGCGATGGGTGCATTTAGGCTACTTGCGCGTGCTTCCCGACGGCACCGAACTGGGCGAGCCGTTGCGGGATGGGTAAGAAGCATTCAGGGATGGCTCCAGCACCACGCAGTCCAGCCCGAAAAAGTAGCGCGCACCCGTCGATTTCTCGCTTGTGCCGACCACCTCCACGCGCAGGATGAGGGCACCGTTCTCGGGCGTGAAAGTGCCCAGCTCGATGGGACCTGTGGGCACGCTCTGCCCCTCTCGCTCGCTGCAGAGATCCATATCCCCGCCCGCATGCTTGCCGTTCACCGAGAACCGCACGATGCCGTAGTCCCAGCTTTTTGTGGCGTAGAGCGTGAGCTTTACAGGGGCGTCACTCTCCACAGGGATGCGCAGCTCTACAAAGTCGCCCGGCTTGCGTGCCTGCACGAATAGATGCTTACCGTTGCTCCAGAACCTGTCTTTTGTGCCCGGCATCACCTGAGGTGCAGCAGGTACACCCTCCGAGACGGCGACAATCGGCATCGTCTCGCACTCGATAGCGCCTGCGATTTGCGGCGGCTTTGGTGCAGGCAGCACGCCGCGCTTGACCTCGTGAAGCTGTGGCACACGATTGGTCGTTGCGCCCGGACGCGTGTAGAAGTAGGTCGTCGCGGCGTAAGCCACCTCGCACTCCTCCCAGTGCCAAACCTCCATGTCCATTCGGAACTGCTGCGTGAAGGGGATGGCGTCCAGCGTGCGCACGCGGGTCACCGTCGTGTAGCCGAGATTACCCCCCAGCTCGATGCCATCACAGCGTGGCTGCGCGTGGAACGGCGCCACGAAGGGGATGTTGCTACACCACGCATAGCCGTAGTAGTCCTCGGTGCCTGTGCCGAAGTGCGAGGGGAACTTCTCGCCGTCCACATAAATTTTCTCGTCGCCTTCGCCCCACCAAGACTGAAGGGGGTTCACCACCGTCAGCGTGTCGCCCACAAACACGCCTGTACCACTAATTTGCACATAGTTCCAGTCCCGCTGCGGGCGCGTCGGAATGGGGTACTCCTGACGCCATGTCGCATGGAAGTAGAGCGAGCGCTCATCCCACTGCCACGGGCGAGTCTGCACTGCTATGCCAACTCGGATGGGTTGCTGAGCGAAGTTATGCAGGATGATTTCCGCCTGCTTGCGATAGGGCATGAGCCAGCGGCACCACAGAATGCCCTCCTTTTCGACGGTGCGCCACCAGTCAGAGTAGGGATGGATGCCAACACCGCTGCCGAAAAACTCGCCCAGCGGCACCCAAACCGTGGTCTTGCCGTCAAATCGGAGTTCGAGGACGGTTGTGCGGGTCGCGGTGGTCATGTCCTCAGCGCTCAGGCGCACTGCCAGCAGGCTGATAGCAGCGGGTCCACGAACCGTGCGTCGATGAGACCCACCCGGCTGGACTCCATGCAGTTGATTGACCTGCTTGCGCAGTTGAGAGGGAAGTTGGAACTGGGTGGCAAGCTGCTGCTGGATCTGCTCAAGCAAGGCACGGTTCTCACGCAGGTCGTCGGGCTTGAAGGTGACGACAGGCGTGCCCGGCGCGTAGGTGCGATAGTTGATCTGATAGTAGAAGCCATTCGCGTCGCTGGTGATTTTGCAGTAGCGGGCGTAGGGAATGGGCAGGTAGAGGTTCCAGCCTCCGCTTCGGACGGCGGCAAGCGGCGCGCCGATCTTGACGCCCCCAATCTCCGCCTGCCCGCTCAGCAGCGCCTCCATCGAGACCTCCATCGTTGGCTCGGTGAAGTTGTCCAGATAGAAGCGGATCGTGCCTTTCGGGTTGGCAGACCAGATGCGCACGACGGCGCCTGGACCGAACGCCTCCATCATCACCCACTCCTTGCGCCCGTTGCGTTCCTCCATCCGCAGGAAGTGTCCCGCGTCGCCATTCGCGAACCATGTGTCCGCCTTATCGGGCGAGACCGACGCGCGGTCATAACTGCTGAACTGCTTGCACTGGTAAAAGGGTTGTGGGAGCCGCGCGACCGCTGTCCGATCCACCATCTCGTTGAGCAGGGTGCGGAAAGTGATCGGCTCAGCGCCCAGCGAGCTTGCCAGCGCCAGCAACCCAGCGAAAACGCACCAGCAAAGTCGTGCCATCGCCTCTCCTCCTTCGCTACCTGTTGGCTTTATTCTATCGGCTCGCCTCCACGGTCTACATTCTCTTTGGTGAACAGGCGGGAGCCGAGCGTAATCTTTTTGGGCACTTTCTCGCCCCTCAGGATTTTGCGTGCAACTTCGATGGCTTCCGCGCCACCTGTAGGGTACTCAAAGGTCGCATCCAGAATGCCTTGTCGCACATAGGCGATGCCTTCGTGCGGGAGTGCATCGATGCCGATGAAAATCATCTCTTTCTCGCGCCCAGCGGCTTTCGCGGCAAGGTAGGCGCCGTGTGCGCCAGGGTCGTTGTGGGCATACACGGCGTCGATCTTATCGAAGCGTGCCAGCGCCGATTCCATCTCCTTGCGGGCGTTGGGTTCGAGCCACTTCATGTCAGCTTCAAAGATAACCTCAATTTGGGTGCCGCGGATGGCTTCGCGGAAGCCTGCGTGGCGCTCCTGCCCCGGGGTAGAGGTCATCAGCCCCTTGAGTTCGACGACCTTGCCCTTACCGTTCAATCGCTTGACGAGCCATTCGCCCGCGGCTCTGCCGATTTTGCGGTTATCGGCGCCGATGAAGCATGTGTACTTATCACCCAGCACGGCGCGATCCAGTACAATCACAGGGATGCCCGCTTCGTAGGCTTTGGCGACAGGCTCGGTCAGCGGTTGCGCCTCTTTCGGGCTGATGATGATGAGATCTACGCCTTGACTGATGAACTCCTCCACATGCGCCCGCTGCACCAGCGAGTCGTTCTGGGCATCCTTAAAGATGACTTTCAGCTCTGGGTACTTCGCGGCAGCCGCCTTGATGTCGGCGTTCATCTGCACGCGCCACGGCTCGCCCAAGTTGCACTGGCTCATACCGATGACATAGACCTTTTTCGGAGTGGTTCTGCCTGTGGGCGAACGGGTGCCCGTGCCCGGCTTACTGCAGCTGGTGAGCACAAGTATCGCCCCGATCACAGCCATTCCCACCAGCCATTTCAGCATCCGCCGCAGATAGTTGCACCATGTCTTGTCATCCCAGCAAATGATTACGCTCCCCTGCATAGCGATTGCCTCCCGCGCTGTTCGCTTTTTCGCCGAGGTTGTGCCCTTTCCTGCAGGCAACCTGCCCGTTGGGCAGACTATCCTTCAGGGAATACCGCTTCCCTCCAGCGGATAGCCCTGCTGCTGCCACGCGAGGATGCCGCCTGTGAGGTTGAATAGGTTCGTGTAGCCGTGCGCCATCAACGCGCTGATGGCGATGCTGGAACGGTCGCCACTGAGGCAATGCACTATCACGGGCTGATCGCGCGGGATATGCGCCAGATTCTGCAACACGCGTCCGGCGTGAATGTTGAGTGCGCCGGGGATGTGCGCTGCTTCATATTCGGACGCGCTGCGCACATCGAGAAGGCTCGCCTTGCCGCTTCGCCAGAGGGTGTACGCTTCTGAAGCCGTTATCTGGTGCACTACCTCCAGCTCAGCGGGTGCATACCCTTCCAGCGTGGGAATGTAGCCTACAATATGATCCAGCCCGACGCAGATCAGCTGGCGCACAAGCGTCTCGATCTGGGAGGGCAGCGCGAGCAGCACGAGCGGCTTATCGGGCGGCAGCAGCCAGCCTGCCCATGTGGAGAACGGTTTGCCCGCGGGGATGTTAATTGCACCGGGCAGGTGCCTGCCCGCGAAGGCGAACTTGTCGCGCGTGTCCACCAGTATTGCGCCGTCACGCATGCGCTGGCGGAAGGCGTCGGGGGTCAGCAAAGGCGGTTGCGGCAAGCTACCAAGAATCGGTATCCCGTCGCGATTGAGCTGCTTCATGCGGGCGAAGTAGGTGGGCGCATCGGGCTGGTCACGCAGAACTTCCTGCACGAATCGCTCCTCGTCGTGCGCCTGCAGGTGTTTCGCCCACCAAGCGTAGCGGCGTTCGTAGCCGAGCGTGGTGGCGGGCAGCGCCCCCAGCGCTTTGCCACAGGCGGAGCCAGCACCGTGCCCCGGCCAGATTTGCAAATAGTCGGGCAAGGTCAGCAACCGCTCGGCAAGGCTTCTGAACTGCTGCCTTGCACCCTTCTCCGCGGTGCCTCGCTGCCCGACCGCCAGCTCCAGCAAGTCGGGTCGCCCCACATCGCCCACAAAGACAAAATCGCCCGTGAGCGCAATAAAGGGGTCTTTTGCCTCCCGATGCTCATAAAGCAGAAAGGTGATATGTTCTGGCGTGTGTCCGGGGGTGTGGATGGCGCGCACTTTCAAATTGCCGATGAACCACTCATCGCCGTGCTTGAGCCAGCGCACCGAGAACCCCTCCAACCCGCGGTATTTCCAGTCCTCGTCGCCCTCGTCGGAGAGGTAGAGGGTGGCGCCCGTCGCGCGAGCCAGCTCGCGTGCGCCCGAAAGGTAATCGGCGTGGATGTGGGTCTCGCCAACTGCCACGATGCGCAAGCCATGTCGCTGCGCCTCCTCCAGATAGACATCAATATCGCGGCGCGGGTCGATCACCATCGCCTCGCCCGTTGCCGCACAACCGAACAGGTACGAGGCTTGCGCCAAGCCCTCCTCATAAATCTGGCGAAAAAGCATCGCTGCCTCCGATAACACGCCTCGTCGCTATGTCTATCGCCTCAGTGTACCCCAAAGTAATGGAATCGCCAAGATTCTTGGGATTCCCTTGCTCCCTTTCCACCCAGAGGCTGGCTCCAACGAGTTGACCCGTGTCATGGGGGATGTAATGTTCCTGTAATGATGATGGGGCATCGCGTGAGTCATGTCATGGCGGAACATACCCATAAGGAGGTCAGACAGGCGATGAGACAGAGTGTATCGAGTATCCGCCGCAAAGGCGAGTGGTTTCGTCGAGTGAGCGCGCTCGGCGCGCTCAGTGCAACGCTGCTTCTTAGCAGCTACGCCCAGTGGATGGTGACCGACTTCCATGGCATCTATGTGCCCAACCAAACGGGTGGTGCCGCGAACTACGCCTGGCGCATCTCGGAAGGTCCGAACCCCTACATCGTGGGGCAGGCAGGACAGGGCATTTTCGGTCTGCCGGTGGGCTATCGCTATCAACTGGGCATCGACGCGATAGGCACACCCAGTCGGATTATCGGCAGCGCGGTCGCCTATGGCGTGAACAATCAGGGTTGGGTCGTGGGACGCGACACGGCGA
>JBCNVA010000057.1:0-28136 GCA_039630445.1 Armatimonadota bacterium | reverse complement strand
TTTCTCCTGCTCCAGCCGTGCTAGCTGGCGCAGCTGCATCGCCAGAATCGCATCCGCTTGAACGGCGGTCAGCCCGAATCGGCGGATCATCTCGCGGCGGGCAACCTCAGCCGTTTCTGAGCGACGAATCAGCCGAATAATCTCGTCTAACACGCTGACGGCAATCTGCAGCCCTTCCAGCACATGGGCGCGCGATTTGGCACGGTAGAGTTCATAGCGCGTACGCCGAATAAGCACCGCCCGCCGATGTTCCAAATAGTGATCCATCAAGTCGAGCAGGCTCATCACGCGCGGCACATTGTCCACCAGTGCCAGCAGGATCGCGCCGAAGGTGGTACGCAGCTGGGTGTGCTTGAGCAGGTTGTTCAACATGCGGTTGGGGTTCACATCGCGGCGCAGTTCGATCACCACGCGCATGCCGGTTCGGTCAGAGTAGTCGGCAATATCGGTGATGCCGTCCAGCTTGCCTGCCTTGACCAGCGCGGCGATCTGTTCGATGAGCCGTGCCTTGCTCACCTGATAGGGCAATTCGGTGATGACAATCGCGCTCTTGCCGCCGTCCAGCGGCTCGATCTGCGTCTTGGCTTGCATCACGATGCTGCCACGCCCCGTCTCATACGCCTGGCGGATACCGCGCGTGCCCAGAATCAGCCCACCTGTCGGAAAATCAGGTCCGGGCAGCAATTTCAAAATAGGTTCCAGCGGGCAGTTCGGATGCTCCAGCCGATAGATGAGCGCGTCGACCACTTCGCTGAGGTTATGTGGTGGGATGTTCGTTGCCATGCCGACTGCGATCCCACTACCGCCGTTGCACAGCAGGTTGGGGAACCGCGCGGGCAACACCGTTGGCTCCTCCGTGCTTTGCAGGTAGTTGGGCATCCAGTCAACGGTCTCCTTGTCGATATCGGCAAGCATTTCTACAGCAATTTGTGTTAACCGTACTTCAGTATATCTCATCGCAGCTGGAGGGTCCCCATCTATGCTGCCAAAGTTGCCCTGACCATCCACAAGGGGATAGCGCATGTTGAAATCCTGCGCCATGCGCACCAGCGTCGGGTAGACGACCTCCTGCCCGTGCGGGTGATAGTTCGCCGTGGTTTCGCCACACACTTTAGCGGACTTGGTGTGCGCCGAGTCGGGCGTCAAGCCCAGCTCGCGCATCACATAGAGGATGCGCCGCTGCACGGGTTTTAGCCCGTCGCGCACATCGGGCAGCGCGCGGGCAATAATCACGCTCATCGCGTAGTCGAGGTAGGAACGCTTCATCTCCTCCTCGACGGGAACCTGCAACACCTCGCGACCAATCTGAACGCTCATACAAGATAAAGTATACCTGCTGGGCTGCCTTGAGATTTCCGAGGGGGTCAGCGCATATACCGCAGGAAGCCCGGCATCGCTTTCAGGGGCGAGAAGTGGCGGGTGAGATAGCGCAGTTCAGGGGCAAGGCGGCGCATCGCCTGCAGGCTCATGCGTAGATTCGGCTCCGCCAGCCACGCCATCATCTGGTCAGTGATACGCCGCAGACGCGCACTGTAGGGATACCACCAGAGTTCAGGCTTGTGCGTGTAAATCTCGCTAATATACTGCGTTTGCACCAGCTCATAGAGTCCGAACTCACCGTGGGTGCGCCCGACGCCCGAATCTTTGAACCCACCCCAGCTGCCGTAGCCGTCGCCAAAGGTGACGGCATGCGAGTTGACCGAGACGGCGCCACACTCCAGCTGCGGGGCGAGGCGTTTCGCCCGCTGCCGATCGCGCGTCCAGATCGATGCGGTCAATCCGAACATGCTGGCATTAGCACGCTTGATCGCCTCCTGCTCATCAGCAACGGGTTGCACCATCACCAGCGGCCCGAAAGTCTCCTCCTGCATGCCGAGCATGCCCTCATGGGCGTCGGCGATCAGCGTGGGCGCGTAATACAGCTCACCCAGCTCATGGAGCACCTTGCCCCCTATGAGCAGCCGCCCACCCTTGGCGCAGGCATCCTCCACATGTGCCTGCACCCGATCGCGCTGGAAGGGCGCAATCACGGGACCCATGTCGGTCTCTTCGCTCAGTGGATGCCCCACACGGATGCGGGCAAGCGCCTCTTTGAGTGCCTGCAGGAACGGCTCGTAGATAGGACGCTCCACATAGACCCGCTCCACTGACACGCAGGTTTGCCCTGCATTCACCATCGCGGCCCAAGCGATGCCCTGCGCCGTGCGCTCCAAGTCGGCATCCGCCAGCACAATCGCGGGGTCTTTGCCGCCCAGCTCCAGAATCACCTTCTTGTTGGTCTCGGCGGCTTTGGCAGCGACGGCGCGTCCGATAGGCACGCTGCCCGTGAAAATAATGCCTCGCACACGCGGATCCCTGAGCATCGCCTGACCCTGTGGTGCACCGCCCTGCACCAGCTGCACCAGCCCATCAGGCAGGTTCAGGCGCTGAAACAGTTCCACCAGAAACGCCCCTGTAAGGGGAGTTAGAGGCGACGGCTTCATCAGCACCGCATTCCCTGCGAAGATGAGCGATACCAGCTGCACCAGCGGAATCGAAGCGGGATAGTTCCACGGCGCGATCAGCGCCCACACGCCGTAGGGGTGAAAGTGCATCGTGCAGGTACGCCCGCGCATAAAGGGACCTTTGGGGTAGATGGGGCGCGGGCTGAGCAGGCGCACGCCCTCATAAATTAGGAAGGTCATCATATCGATGGGCGGGAAAATCTCCACGATGAACGCTTCCACGAAGGGCTTGCCCTGCTCGCGAGCGACCAGCTCCGCCAGCGCGATGCGCTCCCGAAGCAGCAGGCGGCGCAGCTGGCGCAATACTTCCGCACGCTCGCGCAAGGAGGTCTCCCGCCACTCCAGATAGGCACGGTGCGCCCGCTCCACCATCGACGGGATCGCCTCAGGGGGTGTCGGCTCCACTTCGCCCAGTAGGCGCCCATCTGCGGGACTTTTGACCACGATACGGTTCATTTCAGTCGCAGCGCCCACTCGATACCGCCCAGCAGATGCTTCTGATAATCGGGATTCAACCACACATCGACGCGATGCCCCAGCGCGGTGTAGAACACCCGCCCCTTGCCGTAGTCGCGGCACCACGCCAGCAGATAGTCGCCGGGCTTGCCCGCGTTCGGCGTGCCGTCATCTGGATGCCGATCCAGCGAGAGCAGCACCTTCACCTTATCGCGCGTGTTCTCCTTGAACAAGTAAATTTCGTCGAAAATCTCCCACTCAGGTGCAAGGTGTGCCACGGCGGGGTGCTTCTTGTCCTCCACGCGCGCCCGCACCTTCGTCTGCTGACCGTGATAGGCGAACTCGCCTCCGATCATCTCGATATATTCGGGACGGTTGTGATAGGTGTCGGTCGCGGCATGGATGCCAATAAACGCCTTGCCCGTTTTGAGCCAGTCGAGAAACGCCTTTAGGTCGGGGATGCCGATATCGCCTGTCGTGTTGAGGAAGATCACCCCATCATAGCGGCTCTCTGTGAGATATTCGGGGGTGAGCATCTTTTGCACTTCCTCAGCGGTGCGGCAGTAGCTGACGGTGAATCGCCCGCTCCGTTCGGCAAGTTCCATCAGCACCTTCTCGCCCACCTCTATCGAGTCGGTGTGACGGAAGCCTGCCGTATGCGTGACGACGAGCAGCCGCTTTACCCCTGCGGTTTTGGTTGACTCCGCTTTCATCTTCTCCTGCTCCGCGGGCTGGGCTATCCCGACGCTAAACAGCGCCACAAGCAACCAGCCTTTGCAAGCAATGATTGTGCGCATAGGTTATTTGTTCGGCAAGGCAGGCACGATTCCTGCTTTGGACGGGCTACGGACCGCCACCGCCGCCGAAGTATTGCTCAAACCATTTGCGCCCCATCTCCATCATCTGTTGCTGCTGTTCGGGGGTGAGCGACTGCCAGTATTCGAACGACATGCGCAGCCCCTCGAACAGCATCTGGTAGCGCAGTTCGGGGTCGGCGTTCAACCACATCTGGAACCCGGCACGGAGCGCCTGCGCTCGCTCCTCGGGGGTCATGCGCGCCAGTAGCTCTATCAGCTGTTGCTGGGCTTTGGCGAACTGCTCCATGCGGGTGCCCCGCAGCTCAGGAGTGGCGCGCGGGCGTGGCTCCAGAATCACATAGAGTGGCTTCGCGCTGAAGGGGGGCTGCATCTGCTCCAGCCCCTGCTCGAAGCCAGGCGTCAGTGGGTAGTTCGCCACGAAGGAGTGGAGTGTGTTCGTGCGCGAGTCCACCACCAGCACGCCGCCCAGCTCGATGGTCAGCAGGGCGCGCACCGCGCTGATGACACGCTCAGGCTGTGGCTCCTCGCCCAGCACCTTGTTCGTGTAAACCTTGCGCCAGACCACGCCGGAGACCTGCGCGACCAGCTCATCCAGGGCGCGCTCCAGCGTCTCCGCCTGCGGCGGGTTCACACGCGCCGTCAGCGCAGGATCCACCACGATTTTCACCGAGAACTTCTTCTCCAGCTCCTGAGCCGCCTGAGCAATCGGGATACGCCCATCGTCCTTCTGCGCGCCTCCTTTGGCACCACCGCGAGGTGCCTGCCCGCTCTGCGCAAAAGCCAGCAGCAACGCTGCGCATATACCAACCAGCAAAGTCCAACCGATTCGCATTTTTCCGACACCTCCTGAGATTTTCGGCAGGAATCATCGCCTGCCTTGCGAAAGTGATTATACCGCACGGTCGCCGTCGAAAAAGGGTATAATCTAAAGGCAGGCATAGACAGAGAAACCAACAGGGAGTGACAACGATGGCAATCACACGCAAAAGCATGGGTGAGTACCTGATAGAGAAGGGTCTCATCACCCGTGAGCAGTTAGAGGATGCACTGCGCATCCAGCAGACTACGGGCAAAGACCTGGCGCAGATCCTGGTGGACCAGGCTGTGGTCAGCGAACGGGACGCCTACGAAGCCAAAGCCTATGAGATGGGCATGCCCTTCGTGGATCTCGACCGTACCACACCCGATCCCTCTGCCGTTAATGTGGTAAAAGAACATATAGCAAAAAGATATAATGTAATGCCCGTCAAAAAAGAGGGCAACATCCTTTATCTGGCGATGGCGGACCCAAATAATGTAATGGCTATCGATGATGTACGGGTCAACTCGCGGTGTGTGGTGCGTCCCGTGCTGGCGGCGCCGGGGGCGATTGAGGATGCGATTCGCCGTGCCTATGGTGGATCGGCGATCGCAGGCGATGGCAGCGCTGCAACAACGGGTGAGGGGGGTGGCATGCCCGCGCGTCCAGCCGACCTGAAAGCGTCGGTGATGGCGGAGGTGACTGCCTACAGTGCACGCGGCGACCTCGAAGAGGATGAAAAGGCGGTGCTGCGTGAGGCGGAAGAGGGTCCCATCGTGCGTGCCGCCAACATCATCATTCAGCGTGCCATCGACGAGCGCGCCAGCGACATCCATGTGGAACCCCAGATACGCAATGTGCGCATTCGCTACCGTATCGACGGCGTGCTGCACGAGGTGCTGACCTTGCCCAAGTATATTCAGGCGCCGCTCATCTCCCGCTACAAAATCATGGCGGAGATGAACATCGCTGAGAAGCGCCTACCCCAAGATGGACGCATTCCCATTCGCTACCAGAACAAGGACTACGACCTGCGTGTCTCGTCCATCCCCACGCCGCTGGGCGAGAAAATCGTGATGCGTATCCTCGACAAAACAAGCGTGCTGATCGGGCTGAACAAGCTCGGTTTCACACCCGAAACGCAAGCAAGGCTGGAAGAGTTGGTCATGCAGCCGCAAGGCATGGTGCTGTCCACCGGTCCCACAGGTTCGGGTAAAACGACCACCCAATACTCCATCTTGCACAAGCTGAATTCAGTGGAGAAGAATATCCTGACGATCGAAGACCCGATTGAGTATCAGCTGCCGGGCATCAGCCAGGTGCAGGTGAACCGCAAGGCGGGCTTGACCTTCGCGACCGCGCTGCGCTCCTTCCTGCGCCAGGACCCCGACATCATCATGGTGGGCGAGATGCGCGACCTGGAGACCGCTGAAATCGCCATCGAAGCCGCGCTTACAGGGCACCTGGTACTGTCCACGCTGCATACGAACGACGCGCCCTCCGCGGTCATCCGCATGATCGATATGGGCGTGGAGCCGTATCTGATTGCAGCGACCGTCACGGGCGTGCTGGCACAGCGACTGGCTCGGCGCGTCTGCCAGAAGTGCAAGCAGCCACGCGAGATTCGCGCGGCGGACCTGCGTGCCTTCGGCTTCCAAGTGGAAGACCCCGATCAGGTCGTCACTATCTGGGAGGGCACGGGCTGCGAGGACTGCCGCTATCGCGGCTTCAAGGGACGAATTGGTATCTTTGAACTGATGGTGGTGAACGCCGAGATCGCCGAGCTGATCGTGCGCCGCGCACCGCTCTCCGACATCAAAGAAGCCGCTAAGGCGAACGGCATGAAGGAGCTGCGCGAAGACGGTTTGATCAAGGTATTAGAAGGCATCACCACGCCTGACGAAGTACGCCGCGTGGTCTTCACCGCCGGCTACTACTAAACCCGAAACAAACCGATTCTAAGGAGGTCTCACAAAGCATGTACACAACGAACCCGATAACAGACAACCCGACAGGAACCGCGACAGAGACACCGCCTGTGGCGCAGCCCGTGGCGGTGCAACCCACCGTCCCTCAACCCCCTATGGTGGGACAGGCACGGTCGCTGGAGGACATCCACATCGATGAACTGCTCTATGTGGTGGTGGAGAAGGGGGCATCCGATCTGCACCTCTGCCCCTTCGTGGAGCCTGTGATTCGCGTGGACGGGCAGCTGATGCGCCTCAACTTCGAAAAGGCGACCCCCAGCGAAACCCAGCGGCTGATTTATGACATCCTGACTGATGAACAGATTCAGCGGTTCGAAACGACCTATGAGCTGGACTTCTCCTACAGCCTGCACAAGGTGGCGCGCTTCCGCGTGAATGTGTATAAGGACAAGGGCGCGGTCGCCGCAGCGTTCCGTCTGATCCCCGCGCGTGTGCCCACCATCCGCGAGCTGAACCTGCCACCTGTGCTGGAGGAACTTACCCGCCGACCGCGTGGGCTAATCCTGGTGACAGGTCCCACTGGCTCTGGCAAATCGACCACGCTGGCGGCGATGGTCAATCAGATTAACAGCGAGCGCAGCTGCCACATCATCACCATCGAGGATCCCATCGAGTATCTCCATACGCACAAGTTCAGCATCATCAATCAGCGCGAGCTGGGGCAGGACACTAAGTCGTTCGCTGCCGCGCTCCGCTCGGCGTTGCGCGAAGACCCCGATGTGATCCTGGTGGGTGAGATGCGCGACCTCGAAACCATCCAGCTGGCGATCACTGCTGCCGAGACAGGACACCTGGTGCTTGCCACCCTACACACCAACAACGCTGCCGAATCGGTGGATCGTATCGTCGATGTGTTCCCGCCCGGTCAGCAGGAACAGATCCGCATCCAGCTGGCGAACAACCTGCAAGCGATCATCAGCCAGCAGCTGCTGCCACGCGCGGGTCAGCCCGGTCGCGTGCCCGCTGTGGAGGTGATGATCGCTACGCCCGCCATTCGCAACCTCATCCGTGAGAACAAGACCCACCAGATCCATACAATGATCCAGACCAGCGGGCAACTGGGCATGCAGACGATGGATCAGTCGCTGCGCGACCTCGACCTAAAGGGCTGGATCACCTACGAGGAAGCGATGTCGCGCGCGATCAACCCAGACGAGCTGCGCAAGATGATCGCTCCCACAGGCGGGGTGCCAGGCGCCCCTGCTGCACCCAGCCGGGGACGCTAATAGGAGGCGAGAAGCATGCCGTTCTTTAACTACACGATTCGGGATCAGTCAGGCGTCACCCGTTCGGGAAAGGCGGAAGCCGAGAACGCGGAGGTGCTGCGCAAACGCCTACAGGAGGAAGGCTTTCAGGTCATCGAAATCTCGATGGATCGCGCCGCCCCGCGTGTGCCTGCTGGTGGCTATGGGCGCGTCAAACTGAGCGACCTGGCGATCTTCGCCCGCCAGTTCTCTACGATGCTGGATGCGGGCGTCTCGCTCGTGCGCTGCCTCGATGTATTGCAACAACAGACCAGCAACGCGCGCCTGCGCCGCATCCTGATGGACCTCTCGATGCGCGTTGAATCGGGCGAGAGCCTGTCGCGTGCGATGTCGCGCCATCCGAAAGCGTTCAGTCAGCTGATTATCGGTCTGATCCGCGCGGGTGAGGTCGGTGGCGTGCTGGAGGAATCGCTGCAGCGTATTGCCCACTTCTTAGAGAAAGATGTGGAGCTACGGCGCAAAATCCGCTCTGCGATGACTTACCCCGTCATCGTGCTGCTGGCAGCAGTGGGCATCGTCATCTTTCTGGTCTCGTGGCTGGTGCCCAAGTTTGCTGAGCTGTTCAGAGATCTGGGGATCAAGGAGCTGCCTGCCCCAACCCAGTTCCTCGTGGATCTGAGCGGCTTCCTCACCCAGAAGTGGTACATTATCATCATCTCGCTGGTGGCGATTCTGATAGCCTACAAGCTATTTGTCAGCACGCGGGTGGGGCGGCGCGTCGCCGATCGAGTGAAGCTGCGCGTGCCCGTGTTCGGCAAGCTGCACCACAAGATCGTGATGGCACGCTTCAGCCGCACGATGGGCACGCTGCTCGCTTCAGGCGTGCCGATCCTGCAGGCGATGGAGACGGTGGCAGGCGTCGTCGGGAACGCCGTCGTGGCGGATGCCGTGCTGGAATCGCGCGCCCGCATCCGCGAAGGTGAAAAAATCGCCGACCCGCTCCAGAAGAGCAAGATGTTCCCACCGATGGTGGTGCATATGGTCAGCGTGGGCGAGGAATCGGGATCGCTCGATCACATGCTCAACAAAATCGCCGACTTCTATGAGAACGAGGTAGAAACTGCTATCGCCAGCCTGACCGCTGCCATCGAGCCGGTGATGATCGTGATTCTGGGCTTCATCGTCGGCTTCATCGTCATCTCGATGTTCCTGCCGATGATTGAGGTCATTTCGAACCTCAGTCAGGGTGCCGGCGAGTAGGTGCATGTTCCCGGCGTGGAGCCTGCTCTTTGGCGTCGCCTTTGGGGCAGTCGTAGGCAGCTTTTTGAACATGCTGATTTACCGCCTGCCCCGAAGGCTTTCTATTCTCTTTCCCCCTTCCCACTGCCCCGCCTGTCAGCATCGACTGGGCGCGCGCGACCTGATTCCCCTGCTCAGCTACCTGTGGCAACGCGGGCGATGCCGCTATTGCCGTGCCCCTATCCCTCTGCGCTACTTTCTGGTGGAGCTATGGAGCGCAAGTGTCTGGGGCTGGCTCTGGTGGCAGCATTTAGTGATCGGTGAGCTTCCCCTACGATTCCTGTTCTATGCGCTTGCCTGCTCAATCCTGATTGCTATCTTTTTTATTGATCTGGAGCATACCCTTATTCCTGACGAACTGAATCTCGCCTTGTTGGGCGTAGGGCTGCTGCACGCCTGGCTGGTTTATCAGCCGACGGAATGGTCGTGGGCATATCCGGGTGAGGTGAGCCTCAAAAATGCTTTCTGGGGCGCGGAGATCGGGGCAGGCATACTTTGCGCGATTGCGGTTCTGGGGCGCCTCGTCTTTCGTCGCGATGCGATGGGACATGGTGACATCAAGCTGGTGCGGGCGATGGGCGCGTTGCTCCTACTACCCGCGCTGCTCACGGCGTTCGTCTTGGCAGTCGCAAGTGGTGCAATCATCGGCAGCGTGTGGCTGCTATCGCAATCGCGTCAGCGAAGGGCGAGCAGCGAGCCGCAGGGGGCGAGTAGCGATCAAGAAAGCGAGCCTCCTCCCCCTGAACCAGTAGGTAGCCTGCTGCTGATGTGCCTCATCTACCTGCTCTGGCTGGATGTGCTGATCAGTCTGTTGCCTCTCCGCTGGCAGGAACGCTTCTATGCACGGCTCGGTCAGCCAGTGTCAGAAGAGGAAGAATATGTGGAGCTGCCTGGCATGCTGCCCTTCGGTCCCTTTCTGGCAGTGGGGACACAACTGACGCTGCTATTCGGTGCGACGCTTGCTGCCCCCGTCCGGGCTTATTTAGAGTGGGCAGGCTTTTAGCAGCAGGATTAGAATGGTGCATGAAGTATAATCGACACCTGATGAGCGAAGGAAGGTGACCGTTCCCCGAAGGGGCATTCCTCGCCTGATGGGGAGGATGCCCCTTTCGCCCTATCGGGTACAATTCAGGCTAATGAGACGCGCATTACGGAGGCTGCTGCTGAGTACCCTCTCCATTCTGTTCCACACCAGTTTGCTGTACGGGCAAGCTGCCCATGCCACGCCCGCGCTGCAGTGGAGCGTGCGTCCCGGTGCCGAAGCGGGTGTACTCTCCAGTAGCCTGCGCAGCCGTGTTGAAGGGGATCGCCGCCTGATCGGCAGGCGTGGCACGGTGGTCTATCGCTTTCGCGTGCTAAGCGGCATGGATGTTCAGATTCGGCTCACAGCGGGGGGTCAGGGGCATGTGCGTGTGCGCACTCCCGCGCAGGGCTTGCTGCAACACAGGCTCTCAGGGCGTGTGCAGACGCACCTTCTCATCACCCGCACACCCTTCGATCCACCGATTCAGACGCTGCAGGTAATTATTGAGGCGGGGCGACGCGGACGGGTGACGCTTTACGGCATGAGTCTGCGTGCCACGCCACGCGATGAGGATGGCGACGGCATCAGCGATAGCACCGAACGGCTGCTCGGTGCACCTGCCCACGCGCTCAAACCCGCGCTGCCCCTCCGAAGCGTTACTAAACCCATCACGCGGCTAACAAGCGAGTTGTCACAGATACCCCTCCCACTGGCAGGTGAGTATCAGCCTGATCCCTTCAGCACAATCTTTCTGTATAGCCGTATGCTCGCAGGGCAGCTGCACCGTCAGGACAGGCATCCCACCCTTCTGATAGACCCTATGAGAGAGGTGCTGGCGCGCGACCCACGCGAGCATCAACGCCTCTTTTTCAGCGTCCTCGCAGCAACCCTGATGTCCCCAGAACTGCGCCCTACCTGCTTTGAGCCGACGGATTCCTCGGCGTCCCTCTGGCAAGGAGACACACTGACACCCGATTATGCCGCGGTGTTGCTAAGTGCAACTCGGGCACTCGATGCGATAGGTGTGGCGGGGGATGCCACGCTCGATGCGGGCGTCGAGGGCATCGGCATGCTGGTATCCGATGAATGGGACCCCGCTGATTGGTCGGACAAAGCCGACATGCTGGCGCTGGCGTTGCCGCTGGTGCGGGCGGGTATTCCGCTGCAGATGCGTGCCCTGTCACAAGTGCCCGAACGCGACTATTTACGCAATATCCGCCTGCTGCTCTGGACGCCTGAGACAACATCACCTCGTAGCGAGCGGGAGATCGAGGCACTGGCGAGCTGGGTGCGTGGGGGCGGCTGGCTGCTTGTAGTGGGCGATCCGAGCGTCCAACCCTCAGGAGCGATGCCCTCCTGGCAAGAGGCAGGCTATCCTACCGCGCTCCACTGGCTCGCTGCCAAACTCGGCTTGAAGCTCACGCTTTCGGGCAGTGAGGACAGCCCTGACCTGTCCCCTGTCTGGCAGGAGGTCGCCCGACAGGGTACCGAATCGGGGCAGGACACGCTGAGTCGCCGCTGGGTGGAGATCGATCTTAGCCCCTACGCGGGGCAGACGGTTTATGTGCGATTCAGCGATAGCCAGCCAAATGCAGGCGAGGGCGCACGGCTCTCTCAGGCACGCCTCGAAGCGGAAGGGCGCATCCTGACCGCCTTCTACACGGGTACGATTGTCGAACGTCTCTTTCTCTACGCCCACTCCAAAAGTCAGCTGATGCGGAATGGGGAGCGCGTTGCGGAGGGCACAGCGTGGTTCGTCTATCGCTTTCCGCTGCCCTCTGCCGCGCGCATCACCTTGCGTGTGGAGGTTGCCCAGGAGTGGCGTGTGGAATTGAGCCTGCAGCCGCCCTACTCGGAGCGCACGCTGGTTCGGCAGCGCACCGATTTGCCCACGATTACCCTGCGCCATGACGAGCGTCTCGTTGCTGGCTTCATCGAAGGGTCAGAAACCCTTTACCTCTATCAGCCCCCTGCGCCCCTTGCCACTCTGTCGCACGGGGAGCCGACAGACCGCACCAGCCATCCACGCCCTGTGGGGATCCTTCGCTCGGTGGGGCGAGGGGGGATCGTCTGGATGGGCGTGTCGGGCAGAGCCTTCGGCAATAGCCCGAACGGCGAAACGCAGGTGCGGCAGCTGATACGCTTCGTGGCGGGACGCGCTGGACTGCGCTACCGCGAACGCGCCCGATTTGCCTGCCGACGCGGCGACTGGATCGTCGCTTACGGAACCTATCGAACGACCATTCTGCGCGGCACTTTTTTAGATGGACTGGACCCGCGCCTACCCATCCTGAGCGATGTGCCGCTGGAACCTCGAACACCGCGCCTGCTGCTGCAGGTGGAGGAGCGCCTGAAGCGACCAGGCATGCTCCACACCAACGCGCAGATCGTGCTGCAGCATGCAACTTCAGGGAGGCTCGCTTACCTACTGCGAGGTCCCGAAGGCGTGCCGGGCATCGCGCGAGTCAGTATTCGCACGCTGGAGGGACAGGTTCAGCTGCTGGACACATTAGGTCATCCCGTGCCTGTGACCGTCGAGCGCACAGGTGGCACGCTCTTCATCCGATGGAATCTCAGTCCGGATGGGCATGTGCTGATTGTGCGCTGAATGAACCTGAAATGAGGTACAATCGTCTTAGCAGATAGCGGGTGGCGCATGGTGTCAAGCGAACAGCGAGCGATTAGCCCCACAGGGGCGACGGCAGAGCGGCATGCTTTGGCGACCGTGAGCCTGTATGGAACGGTATGGCTGGCGAGTCTGACGGGGTTGCTGGCGTTCCGTGCAGCGCGGCTGGAGATGGGTATGCCTGCCTTCTTCTTTCTATGCATCACCCTGGGCGTGCTGCTCAGCGCGTGGCTGAGTCAGCGCCCGCTGAGCGAGAACACCCGCCTGCTGTTCGGCTTTCTGGACGCGACGCTTGCCTTGTTCACTATCACTGCCCAGCCCTCTTTCAATGCGCTGGTGAATATGTCCACCGATCCCTCCATCGAGATTTATCTGAGCACCTCACTGTTGTGGTACATTACCCTGCGCACGCCGCTAATGGTCTCGCCTGCATCAGTGCTGTTCCAGTGTGTGCCGATTATGGCGCTTTTTGGTCTGGTTGGCTCCTATCTGTTTGCGCCTGCAATACCCTACCTGTTTCTGGCGTTTGTGGTGATTATGCTGATAATGCTGATCACAGTACGCCAGATAGAGCTGCAGGCGTGGCTGCCCCTGACGCTGGTAGCGCGCTATGTGTTGCTGGGCGGGCTGGCGGTGACGATACTGGCAAGCGGGGTTGCGTTCCTGCTCTGGCTGGTTATGGGTGAACTGATTTCAGGGTTGGTGATCGGTCTACCATTCCGCACCAACACCACTTACGCGAGTGCGCCAGCGGTCCCTGCGTTGCAGGTGGGTGCGGGTCCTATTGCCCCCAGCAAGATGGAAATAATGCGTGTGCGGTTTCTGCGTGGCGATGCCCGCTACCTGCGCATGGATGCGTATGACCTGTACACAGGGCGCGGCTGGAACCGTGTTCGCATGGACTTTCGCCGAATCGAAGCCGACGAGCGAGGCGAGTTCGTCATCTTCTCGGAGCTACCGGACTATCTCCGCTCGCGCCAGGTCCACGCCGAGATCACCATCACTGGCGGTGTGCATCAGCAGCTCTATGCGCCTGGGGTGCCCCTCTGGCTGAAGCTCTATGAGCGTCGTCGCGCCGTTGGGTTCGTTCGCAACACAGGCGCTTTGTGGCTGCGTTCACCCCTTTCGCCCGGCGCTCGCTACGAGATTCGCGCCCTGGTCGTGCCAGATGACCCTGCTACACTGCGCAGCCGGGCTGCCAGCACGCTCTTCTGGAGCGCCTGGAGCGAGTCGGCACGCAACTCCCGCGTGTTTGAACTGGCGCGCCGCCTGACCGCCGACCAGCCGACCGACTACGACAAGGTGCTCGCGCTCAAACGCTACATCGAAACCCATGCTGTCTACAACATCGAGACCGAAGCGTATCCCCCTGACGAGGATGTGGTGGAGTACTTTCTGTTCAAAGCCCGTCAGGGCTACTGTGTCGAGTTCGCCACCGCGCTTGCCGTGATGTGCCAGTATGCGGGGCTGCCCGCGCGTGTGGCTTCGGGCTACCTGCTGAAGGAGCGTGACCCGCAAACGGGCGACTATATCGTGCGGGACGAACATCGGCATCTGTGGACCGAGGTCTATTTCGAGGGGCTGGGCTGGGTGCCGTTCGACGCCACCGAGAACGCGCCCGTTATCGAGGCGGGCGATACCGCAAGCGGTCATGCAGGGAGCAACTCCGCCCATATGCATCCACTGCTGCGCTGGCGGTATCTGCTCGATGGGCTTATTTTGGCGGGTGTGCTGTACCTGCTCTGGGTGCTGGTGTTGGCGAACCGATTGGGGATCCGTCGAAGCGCCACCTTGCGTGCCAGTCGGCTCTACACACGCTTGGTGTACATGCTGCGCCTAATGGGCTGTCCCGCGCCTGCCCCCTACCAGTCTCCTGAAAGCTACCTCCGCACCTGCACCGCGATTCTCAACCACAACGGGCGCGAAGCGACCACAGCGCTCCTTCATGCCCTGCAGGAGCCGCTTTCACGCCTGTTCTATGCACCCCATGCCGAGGCTGCGATGGCTGAAACTGAGGTCGAGGGTAAAATCAAGGCGTTGCAGCGACAGATACGGCAGGAGATAGGCTCTGTTCGCCTAATAGGGCGCGCAATTGCGCTGCGAGGGTCTGACTGGCTGACATGGTCTCACCCATCGGAGCGCCCTGAGCGGTACGAACATGGAGGTCAAGTACGCTAAGCTCACGGAGGAGATGCTGCGGTCGCCTGCTCGCGTCTACCTGCTCACCGGTGCAGAGCCGGTGCTGCAGCGCGAGTTCCTTGAACGGCTGCGCCACGCTCTCCAACTGGAGCCGGGCTGTATGGACGAGGCACTCCTGGACGCGCGGGAGACACCCGTCGCAACCGTGTCGCGCATCCTGCAGACCATGCCGATGGAGAGTGCACGCCGCTTGGTAATCCTGCACGCTGCCCTGCGCTACAACCAGAGCGAACTGAACGCCCTCGCCCAACTAATTCCCCAAATACCTCCCTTTAGCTGTCTGGTTATCCTGTCCGACTCCTCTGAGAAAGATGAATCCGACTCAACCGCGCTATCTGCCCGCGCAGGCTGGCAGGCAGTGCTTAGTACCGTACGCGCGCATGGGGTACTCGTGACGCTGGAATCTCTGCGCGGCAAGGCGTTGGAGACGCGCCTGATTGAAACCGCGCGAGCGCAGGGCAAGCGGCTCCGCCCCTCCGAAGCCCAATATCTCATGGAGCTGGTGGATGGCGTCGCCCAGTTAGCCCTTGCCGAGCTGCAAAAGGTCATTCTCTACATCGGACCCCGCACCGACATCTCCCGCGACGATATCGAGCAGGTGGTCAGCGCCTCGCAGCAAGCCCAAGTGTTCAAACTGGTCGATGCGATTGTGGCGGGCAACACAGCGGAGGCGCTTCGCGGGCTGTATTTGCTCTTTCAAGGAGATAGCCGCCCGGAAACCGCCGCGCTGCAAACTTTAGGACTTATCAGCCGCCAGTTCAGGCTCCTGTGGGATACGCATACCCTTATCGAGCATCGCCAGCCGCTTGGCAGACCCGATCAAGTCAGCCCGACTGTGGCACAAAAGTTGCTGCACGAGCCAAATGTGATACAGCTGTTGCAACGGCAACCCTTTCTGCGGGACAAGCTGGTGCGGCAAGCGGAGCAATTCTCACGGCTCCGACTTCAGAAAGCGTTTCAGGCGATCCGTGACGCCGACCTCGCCTTGAAGGGGGTAGAACCCGCTGTAAATCCCATCGAAGTTATGGAAAGACTCATCGTGCGGCTCACCACACAGGTGTAGGCTGCCATAGAAGCGAGCGACGGGCTGCAACCCGTGTGTCCAGAATTCGTAATCTTAAGGATAGGGAGGCAGCGAGATTGGCAAAGCGCGTGGCGGAGAACCCGATTATCACGCCGGAGGCAGTGCCGCCGTCCGAGCCTGGTCTGGAAGTGGTCGGTGCATTCAATCCGGGCGCTGTTCGCTATGGGGATGAGGTGCTTCTGCTGTTGCGGGTAGCGGAGCGACCTGTTCTGGATGACCCGAACCAGGTGGGCGTGCCCGTGTTGAACCTCAACCATCGGCGCGGGTCGAGGCGTGTGGAGGTGCTGACCTTCCCGCGCCATTCGCCCCATGTCGATCTGAGCGACCCGCGCGCCGTCTATGTGGAGGGGCGACCTTATCTCAGCTCCATTTCGCACCTGCGCTTGGCACGCAGCCGCGATGGCATCCATTTCACCATCGACCCAGAGCCGACTCTCTTCCCCGAAAACATCTATGAGGAGTACGGACTGGAGGACAGTCGAATCACCCAGATTGAGGACACCTACTACATCACCTACACCTCGGTCTCGCGGTTTGGCATCTGCGCGGGGCTGGCAAGCACGCAAGACTTCCGCACCTTCAAACGCCATGGGCTGATCCTGCACCATGAAAACAAGAATGTGGTGCTTTTCCCGCGCCGAATACGCGGGCAGTATGTGGCGGCACATCGCACGGGCATGTCGCCCTTTAATGGACCCAACATGTGGCTGGCTTATTCACCCGACCTGCTACACTGGGGCAACCATCGGTTTTTGATGGCGCCGCGAGCACATATGTGGGATGCCCGGCGTATCGGTGCAGGCGCACCCCCTATCGAAACGCCCGAAGGCTGGCTGCTGGTCTATCACGGCGTGAACGCCAAAGATGGCTACTGTGCGGGCGTCGCCTTGCTCGATCTGGAGGAACCGCATCGCGTGTTGCACCGCTCGCATGAACCGCTGATTGCCCCCACTGAAGATTACGAGGTCAGCGGCTTTTTTGAGCGGGTGGTTTTCCCGACGGGGCTGGTGCCAGCCGACGATGGACGGATGCTGGTCTACTATGGTGTGGCAGACCGCTCCGTTGCCGTCGCGGAAACCAGCCTTGAGGAGCTAATCCGCGTAGCGCAAGGCGAACGCGCCTACGCCACTGTCTGAGACCACCTTGAGCGCATCAGGGGCTAATCGTCAGGTTCTGGATGTAATCCGCCAGCTCCCGCTCCGCCGCCTGCAGCTGCTTCTGTAGCGTTTCAATAGCGCGCCGTGCCTCCTCAATCTCTTGCTCCTGCTGGGTGAGCCGCTGCACATATTGCTTATAGAGATCCGAGGCACGATCCAGCTGCGCCATGTTTGCCCGAATCCGTTCCTGGTCGCGCTCGATCGCCTGAATCCGCTCTTGCTGGTTGCGGATTGCGGTGCGCAGGTCGGCAATCTGCTTGCGACGGCTCACAATCCCTTCCAGGGCGCGGCGCACCGCGTCGCTTGCCTGAGCATTCCGCAGCAGCAGATGCAGCAGCTCCTCACTTGCCTCCAGCAGAGCATACCGCTCCTCCAGCGTGCGCTCCTCCACCACTTGAAGCGTGGTCGATTTGCCCGCGTTCAGGCGCACTCGGAAGCGGTAGAAGTTGCGCGTGCGCTCCGCCTGCGACGGCTCCACCAGCTGCCACTCGCCCTCATAGGGCTGCTCCACCAGAAGGGTACGCGCACGGCGATCCCGATTGTGCAACATGTAGCGATTGGTGCGCCGCTGCTTGACCTGCTGATGGAGCACACCCCGCACGATTTTGAGCGTCTGGATCTGCGCCTGCACATCTTGCAGTTCCCGCGAGACCTCTACCCCGATATCGAGCGCGTAGGTAAGCAGGCGTTCGCCCCTCGGCTCGATCGTATCCATCAGCGCATCGCCGCCGTAGGAGTCGCCATAGTAGATAGTGACGGGCCCCTCCATCAGGGTCAGGTCGGTCGTGTTGACGAGGCGCACGCCAAAGAAGGGATGCACGGCGTGCCTGCTTGGATTATAAAGCGAGATCGGCTCTGCTTGCACGCTCTGGTTGACCACGGGCAGCATCGCCGACTGCTGTCGAGCAATCGAGACGGGCATCTGCACGCGATACTCAAACAGCGCGCCGCGTGCCTGCCCTACTGCCATCTGCTCCACGCTGCGCTGCATCTCCTCAATATTCGCCGCAATGCCTGGAGCAGGCATAGCAGCCTCGCGACGACGCAGTTCCCGCTTGAATGCTTCACCCTCAGGAAGAGGCATTGGCGGCGCCGCTGCGGCTGGAGGAACATCCATCAACGCTTCAGGCACAAAGGGCTCCAAGCCCTCCTCAAGGGGCGGGCGAAAAACAGGGCGGCGGACATAAAACGGCTCGTAGAGATTCTGAATGAAGCTAATCGGTCTGCCAGAGACGAGGGTGACCTGCACATTCTGCCAGTCCTCGTCGGTGGTATTTTCCACGATTGCCCAGCCCTGCAGTAGCGGCTTGCCCTGTTCGGGCAGCACGAGGCGGTAGGTCATTTTCCATATGGGCATCTCCATCAGGTAGCCAATCAGCACGCGCCGACGCCCCTTGCCCTCAAAGCGCAGCTCGACGGCTTTGCGCGTAGTGTCCAGCCCACTGGCAAGCGTGCGCAGGGCACCCTCCAGCTCCCGCTGAAGCCGCTCATCCAGCAGGCGAAAGCTGGTAATCGCCGAAAGCGGAACGGTCTGAACCCCCCGATCGGTCAGCAAGTTTAAAAACTGCTCCTGACGCTCTACGGGCTTGTCGTCAGACGCCTCAACAGGGCGCACCACCTCCGTCTCCACACTCAAAATGGTGCCGCGCAGCGTGTAGGTGGTGCGCGGTATCTTCCATCCCGCCTGAGTCACACCCTCTGGAGGGCTGATCGCCTCCTCGCGCGTGACGATTTCCGCGCCCTCGAAGAAACGATTCAGCAGCAGTTCCACCGACACCCCGCGCAGGCGACTCAGCAGCACTGCCCGCGACGGGTTGTCCGCAATATTGATGGCGTACGAACCGAGCGTGCGACCAATAGGGTCACGCGAGGCATACTGCACAGGCTGAATACGCCCGCCATCCAGATCGATCAACACCAGCGACTTGAGCAGGTCGTTCATCTGCGGCTCGCGGAGCATGAGGGTCAGCGTTGTGTCGCCCTCCACGGTGCCTGCCCGCTCGATGTAGCCCACCCCGCTGCGGAACAGCACCACGCGCGTGACGGGCAAAGGCTGCGCCGCCGCCTGATCCATCCAACCACCACTTAGCAGCGCAAACGACCAGATCGCCCCTATGTGCGTTCTCATCATCCCAACCTCCACCCTTTAGACGCTCGAAAAGTTCAACAGGGGACACGAGATGCCTGCCTGTAGTGGTAATCCATCCATTAGTTCCCCCTTCTAATACCAATCGGGTTTTCAAACGGCACAGTATTCTGGACGGCTAAAGCCGCTCCTGTGCAGACGAAGCCGACCTCCGTCGGCTATAGCTCGTGTAGGCGGGCTTTGTTGGCAGAGGAACGGCTTTACGGGAAAGCTGACACTACGCAGGGCGTGTTCGTAGCGTCGGCGTCTCGCCGACGACATCACGGCGCTTGCTCCGCCAATTGGTATAAGGGGGGAACTTCACGGAGGGGTTAATCTTGCTCACACGGCAACTGCTCGAACAGCCTCCCCTCAGGAAGATTTGGTCTCCTGACCCTCTAAGGCAGCAGAGCCATAAGTCCAGTGCAGCAAGCCCGCCGTAAAGAGAGCGCCACCCACGATATTACCTATCGTCACGGGAATCTGATTCCAGAGCCACCAATCTCCTGCAGTGATCGATGCACCCATCATCATGCCCGCAGGGATGAGGAACAAGTTCACCACCGAATGCTCGAATCCTAACGCGAAAAAGGTGAAGATTGGCAGCCACATCGCGATGATTTTGCCTGCTGTATCGCGTGCTGCAAGCCCCAGAAACGCGGCGAGGGTCACCATCCAGTTGCACAGCACCGCCTTGACAAATGCCACCCACCATCCCTGTGCCCCCATCTTGGCGTACGCCAGCGTCTTGCTGTGGGTAATATCCACCAGTCGCTGCACCCAGGGATCGTCCAGACGCTGCCCGTTGAATGTCCACGCCACATAGACCATGTAGGCTAACAGCAGCCCGCCCAGAATATGAGCGACATACACCACTACCCAGTTGCGCAGGATAGCCACAAGATGCGTGCGTCGGCGGAAAAGAGGTAGCAACAGCAGCGCAAAGTTGCCCGTGACCAGTTCCAGCCCCAGCAGGCTGAGCATCACAAAACCCGCAGGAAACACCAGAGCGCCCACCAGCGGCGATTGGGTCACCGCTGCAGCATAGAACGCTAACGCAGTCGCATAGCCCAGCAGCGCCGCCGCCAGAAAGCCACGCACCCCCATATCTTTGAGGGAGAGCGCGACCTTCTTCTCGCCTAATTGGGTTGCCTGCTCCACCACTTCCGCAGGGGGCACATACATCGCTGTCAACCGCCTTGAATCTTTCGCGTAAGCCAGAAAAGCACGACGGCACTGCTTAGCCCCAGCACAGAGGGTATCCACATCGCCAGCAGCCCCCAATCGGCACTTACTGTGCCAGTGCTTGGGTCATACCGATAGCACCGAAAGAGCACCGATGAATTGGGCAGCGGGTAGGTCAACACCCGATCGCCGCGCAACTCGCGTATGAACGCCCGCAGTGTTGCAGGCGCGATGGAACCCCCCACATGTAGGCGCACAATCCGCCCCTGACCCACCGCCACAACCATTCCAGGATGGTCATACTGATCCGTCCCCTCGATGCGCCGATACCAGAACCCTGTAGCCTTGAGTAGCTGCTGCAACGACTTGGGATCCCCTGTGGCAAACCGCCATCCAACTGGCGCAGACAGCCCGATTCGCTGCACGAACCGTTGTAGCTGTTCAGGCGTCTCCTGCGGATCGAAGCTGAGGACCAGCACCTCATACTCTTTACCTGCGCCGCCCACAATCTCTGTCGCCTCGCGCAGCGAAAGCAGCAAGGGAGAGCAGATGCCTGCACAGCGAGCGAACACGAACACGATCAGCTGCGGACGCCGCGCCCACAGCTGCGACAAGCGAACCTGCGTGCCGTCAGTCAGGCGCAGCGGCACATCAGGTACACGCCGATAGAGCACAGCTCCCTCATCGGGCATCAGCAGGTCTACATTGGGTAGGGGCGTCTGAGCCTGACCCAGAAGCACCCCTACCACTAAGCTGGCGATGAGCGCAGCACGGCTTGCGCGGCAAACCATCGTCTGCCCACCTCAATCAGGTACAGCAGCAGACCCAGCGCGACCATCGCAACAAACACAAGCGCCACCCGCGCCAGCGTAGTGCCCACCTCCACTTCAGGGGGATACAGGGCATACCGACGCGGCACACCATACGCACCGCTGAGATAGAACATCATCACAAACCCGTAGCCCCCTACAAGCAGCAGGGTCACGATCGCACGCGCCATCCAGGGCGACTCGATGCGCCCCGAAATCTCATGCGTCAAGTGCGCCACAAACCCCAGCATGATAAGCACAATCCCGACCAGCAGGTAGGTGTGGAAGTGGGCGGGAACCCATAGCGTGTTATGGAAGCGGAAGTTGATGGCAATCGTGGAGTCCAGCACCGCTGCGACGCCCCCCACAGCCCAGCCCATCGTGCCAAAGAAGAGCAGCGCCGATGCCAGCGTCCAGCGCACCTGCCGGCGATAGACCTGCGCCAGCACGCCCAAAATCGTCACCACCGCCGCAGGGATCGCGGTGCCGTAGGACGCAATCTGCCCCACCGTTTGGACCCAGCGCGGCTGCGCAAAGTCCATATACAAATGGTGGAAGTAAGCGAACATCACCAGAAACAGGACGCAGTTCCAGGCGATAATCATTGGTTTCGCTGCCTTCCACGCATGCCCACTGTACTCTGGAAACACCGCGTAGAGGAAGCCAATCCCGTGATACATCGCTAGGTTAATCAGCACATGCCCGAAAAAGAAGGTGAGGTTTTTCACCACCAGCGGGTCTACCATGTTTCCTGTGAAGCGATGCACCAGCATCATGATGAGCATCGCGACGGCAGCCAGCAGCGCAGCGATCCCAGCAATCGCACAGACGGTTGCCACCAGCACCACAGGGGGCAGCTCAGGCGTGGTGCTCCCGCGGAGGTAGTGCCAGCCCAGCGCCTGCGACAGGCTATAGCGCGAGGCAATCGCCCGCAGCAGCTCCAGCTCCCACAGCAACCACGCCACGCCCAACGCCGCCACCGCCGCCAGGAACAGATCGGTCGCCACTGAGGACCAACCCCCTGCCGACACGAACGGCAGCGGGTACAAGAAGTACCAGCCCGGCGCAAACCGCATCAGAAAACAGATGACCAGCAGCACCACCCCAAGCACTGTGAGTGCCGTGCTTACCCAAATCACCCGCGGATTGAGCGACACATGACGCGACAACACATACAGCATCGCCACAAACGACACCGTATAACTCAGCCCAACAAAGCCCAATCCGTGCAGGGTCATCGAGGCATAAAACCAGGAGACATCCACCACCTCAAGCAACGCCTGGGTCTGATAGCTGCGCATAAATAGCCCCAGTAGCCCCAGAATCGGCAACAGGAGCATCAGTAATGCGCTCCAAGTCATCGCCAAGCTGCGCAGGCGCACACGCTCCTCCGCAAAAGCCTCCGCTTGCCCAATACTGATCTCTGCCATCGTCGCACCTCCGGGCACTAACGCCGAGTGACGGCTGTAGGCTCTACTACTTCAAAACTGGCACGCATCACATGATGCGATAAACCGCAATATTCCAGACACAGAATCGTGTAAATGCCGGGCTTCTCGAAGCGCAGGAAAAGGCGGTTCACATAGCCGGGCATCGCCTGAGTCTGTCCCACAATCCGGTTGTCAGGGTCATAGACCGCGAAGCCATGATTGACATCCAAACTGGTCACCCGGAACTCCACCCACTGGTCGCGAGCAACCCGAACGCGCTGGGCAACCGCCTGAGCAAACTGCTCCTCCGTGCGAATAGGCCGATCGGATAGGGCAAACTGGAACTGCTTGCTCGCCACATGTACAACGGCATCAGGCGTTTGCCCCTTCGGGTATGGCGTGCGCGGTATGGTGAAGGCAAAAAGAGTCCCAAGCACCAGCAGCAGCAAAATGAACAGGGGCATTCGCAGCCGCCCAACCGCTTGATAGTATGCCTCATCATCAACAGGGCGGCGACTGCTCAGCGCAAAATAGGCATACCCAAGCGCCACGAGCAACGCCAGGATAATCCAAGCACTAAAAACCGTCATCGGCTCCATAGTGCCACCTGCCGATTATATACCTAATCCATAAGTTGTTCCTTCATGTCAGGGAACGAACTTACTGAAAGGTAAGTTGCTTACTTTTCGGAAACGATTATGTTTACTTTTTGGAAAACCTTAGCCCCTCTCAATCAGCGCAAGGTACTATTTTGTCGTGAGGAGGTGTGCGTATGACCCGATTCGCATCAATCGCCACCCTGCTTAGCCTGATTCTCCTGATTGGTCTAAGTATACCGATTTTGAGCGGTTGTCGGGGAGGTTCTGGCAAAGAGACAGGTGGCGGTTCAGGCGGAGGAGGTTCAAAAAGCGGCTTAACGGAGCAAGAGCTTGCCGACGCCAAGAAAGGGCGTGCCCTGTTCAAGCTACTGGGCTGTGACACTTGTCACATGAACCCCACGACAGGCAAGAACTATCCTGACCTGCGCGGGATCTATGGGAAAAAAGTACGCTTCAAGGACGGTTCCGTCGCTGTTGTCGACGACGCCTATCTCAGGGAGTCGATTCTGCAATCGAACAAGCGGATTCTGGCGGGGTATGAGCCGGCGATGCCCGATTTCTCCCATCTGAAGGAGGAGCAGGTGCGCCAGCTCATCGCCTACATCAAGTCGCTCAAGGACGAGAAGCCCGAGTTTGTAAAGCCCGAGTCGTTCGCGGAATAGGTCGCTTAAATGTGAAATGGGTTTATACCGATTGGCAGAGCAAACGCCGTGATGTTGTCGGCAAGACGCGGACGCTACGAACGCGCCTGCGTAGCGTCGGCGTCCCCGCCGACGACAGCATTTCAAATGGCGATTAGTATTAGACGGCTAAAGCCGTTCCTGTGCAGACGAAGCTGACTTGCATTGGCTGTTTAGCCCGCGTAGGCGGGCTTGGTTTGCCAAGGAATGGCTTCAGCTGTTAGGCAGTGGAGCCTTCTTTTCAGTCTTTGAAGCGAGGACTCCACTCAAAACGGCAGGACTCGCTGCCTGTTTTGTCGAATACCCCTTGTCGAGGGTTGCGTGTCCGAACCTATACATCGGAAGCAACCTGAGGCAGGTGGGTGATGCGATGAAGCCGCTGAGTCCAACGGAACGGGATTATCGCCAGCAAGAGGCGTTCCATCGCCTAACCGACATCCTGCGCTGCAAATGGACGCTGGCGATCCTCGATGCGCTGACGCAGGGCATCAATCGCCCAGTTCAGATTGTGCGCGCCCTGCCCGGCTTGACCACCAAAGTGCTTTATGAGCGCGTGCATAAGCTGGAGCGGTACGGACTGGTGATTCGACACTCCTACCCGGAGATCCCACCGCGGGTGGAGTATGAGCTGACCGATCGGGGGCGTCGGCTGGTCGCCCTCATTCGCCAGATGAAGGCATTCGCGCAGGAATGGGTGGAGGAAGCGGAGGAGGCTCCTACCCCCCATGCCAACGGAGCGCAAGTGGACGAAGTAATTCCCTAATTTGCGAACACGCCTTCGCGAGTCTCCTGTAGCACCTTGTAGTGGCGCGCACGACAGGTTTGCATCATCTGCTGGCGGGTCGCCTCATCAACTCCCACGATCTGCAGCACCCGATCGGCAATCTCCACGAAGGCTTCGAACTCCTCAGGGATCACATCGGTTGCTCCTGCCGCATAAAGCGGTTCGATCTCTGCCAGGTAGCGCGTGCGGGCAATGATATAAATCGTTGGGTTCAGCTCCCGAGCCGTGCGCACGGCGTAGCGCGTGCTGATAGGGTCCGACATGGCAAGCACCACGGCGCGCGCCCGCTGGATGCCCGCCGCCTTCAGAATCTCTGGGTTGGCTGCATCACCATAGACCACGGGAATGCCCTGTTTCTGCGCCTCGCGCACCAACGCGCCATTCAGTTCCACGACCACGAAAGGCATCTCTAAGCTGCGCAGCACTTGCACCAGATTGCGCCCATTTAGCCCATAACCTACAATAATCACATGATCGCGCAGCGTGGGATGCAGGTGATGCCCTATGCGCTCGATCATTTCGAAATGTCCCGTAGCGTAGAGCGCCAGCCGATAGGTGGCTGCCAGCAGTAGGGGGGTCAGCAGGATGCTCAGCGAAGTGCCCGCCACTAACCCCTGCAGCAGGTCGTCAGGCAGCAAGGTGCGCGACTGGCTCATCAGCACAAAGGAAAACTCCCCGATGTTCGCCAGCACCGCCCCAGCAATCAGCCCCACACGCAGCGGGCGACGCGACAAATACGCAACGCCTACCACAATCGCCCATTTCAGCACCAGCAACAGCAGCGTCCAGCCCAGCACTTGCCACCACGCACTAAACAGATAGGGCAAATTCACCAGTAGCCCCACCGAGATGAAAAAGAGCGCGAGGAAGCTATCCCGAAAGGGCACAATATTCGCCGTGATCTGATGGCTGTAGGGTGTCTCGGAGATGATGATGCCCGCCACGAACGCGCCCAGCGCAGGCGACAAGCCCAGACGCTCTGTGACGAAGCCCATCAGCAGCGCAATAAAGAGCGAGCCGAGCACAGGCACTTCGCGCGTGTCCGATGCCATTAGCCAGCGCAAGATGAGCGGCATCAGTCCCCGCGCCACAAAATAGACCGCGCCCACACCCAGCAGGGTCAGCACCACCCGTCCCACCAAAGCCCCTATACTAAGAGCACCTGCCTGCGCCAGAAGAGGTAGCAGCGCGATAAACAGGGGTGCCATCACATCCTGTAGCAATAGCACGCCCAGCGCCATCCGTCCATGCGTGCTATCCAGCTCCTCACGCTGCTTAAGCAGTTTCACACCCACCGCCGTGCTGCTAAGGCTGATAATCATGCCCAGTGCCAGCGCCTGCACCAGCGAATAGCCCAGCAGCAGCGCACCCACCATGCAGATCACAACCGTCGCCACCACCTGGGTCAGACCCGCCCGCACCACATAATGCCGTAACTGACTCAGCCGCTCAAGGGAGAACTCCACCCCCAGCGAGAAGAGCAGCAGCACCACACCAATCTCTGCCAGTAGCTGAACCGTCTCCGCCTCTTTGACCCAGCCCAACCCATAAGGACCAATCAATACACCCGTCAGGATAAAGCCCACGATGGCTGGGATGCGCAACCGCTGGAACAGCGCCACCACCAGGATGCTGACGCCAATCACCAGCAGGATGGTCTCTACGAGGGTCGTCGTTGGATGTGTCATCGCCGTTGTGCCTTCAGAGTATACCTGCCTGCAATCCGCAGGTATACTCCTGATGATGAGCGAGCGGTTGTGGGCGCCGTGGCGAATGCAGTATGTCAGCACAGCGGGCAAGAGTGAAACGGGCTGCATCTTTTGCACCAAGCCCGCGGAGCAACAGGATGAGGCGAATCTGATCGTGCTACGCGGCGTCCATGCGTTCGTGATGCTGAACCTCTTTCCCTACACCAGTGGACACCTGATGATTGCTCCCTATCGCCACACGAGTGATGTTGCCAGCCTGAGCGAAGGGGAGATTCTCGATCTGTGTCACTTGCTCCAGCGCTGTGTGCGGGCGCTGGAGCAGGTCTACAAGCCCGACGGGTTCAACATCGGGTTCAACATCGGACGGGCAGCAGGTGCAGGCATCGAGGGGCATCTCCACCTGCATGTCGTACCGCGCTGGCACGGCGACACCAACTTCATGACCACGATTGGCGCTGTGCGCGTGCTGCCTGAAACGCTGGACGAGACCTATCGACGGCTTCACACCGCGCTTCACGAGGAGGATCGCAATGGAGGAACGCCCCGTTGAGGAGTTGCTGAAGGAGGTGGAGCAGAAGGCGAAGGTTTGCACGGCGTGTCGGCTCGCCGCGACGCGCACGCATGTGGTGTTCGGCGAGGGCAACCCCCGCTCGCCCCTCGTGCTGGTCGGCGAGGGTCCAGGAGAACAGGAGGATTTGACGGGACGCCCCTTTGTGGGACGCGCGGGCGCCCTGCTCGACCGTGCCCTACGAGAGGCTGGGATGGGGCGCCAGCATGTCTACATCTGCAACATCATCAAGTGCCGCGCCTTCGTGACAGAAGGGGGACGCGCGCGCAACCGCCCGCCTGCCGCCGACGAGATTCAGGCGTGCGCCCCCTGGTTGGATGCCCAGCTGAGCCTGATCCGCCCGCTGGTGATTGTCTGTCTGGGAGGTCCTGCCGCCTCGGTCATCATCCACAAGAACTTTCGTATCATGCAGGAGCGCGGGCAGTGGTTCACCTCGCGCTGGGCGCCTGCCGCCATCGCCGCCCTGCATCCCGCCTACATCTTACGCCAGGCAGGACCTGCCTTTGACCGCGCCTATGCCCTGCTGGTGGAAGACCTCAAAGCCGCCCGCGCGAAAGTCATTGAACTCAAAAAGCAGCAGCAGGCACAGCAACCCATCGTGCCTCCCAACGAGGAGCAATTGAGCCTGTTCTAAAGCACACCAGCGAGAATCTCCTGACGCAGAGTCTGCATCCAGCGGGCGTAATACGCCAGATTGTGGTAGGATGCCAGGCGGTAGCCCAGCATCTCGCCCGCGCGGAACAGGTGGTGAATATAGGCGAGGCTATACCGCTGGCAGACAGCACAGTCGCATTCGGGGTCTATCGGCTCCTTACACTCGGCGAATCGAGCGTTGCGCAGATTGAGCCGACCGCGCGAGGTGAACACCGCTCCATGCCTACCCAGTCGTGTCGGCAGCACGCAGTCGAACATGTCCACTCCACACGCAACGGCGTGCCGAATATCGTCAGGCGTACCAACACCCATCAGGTAGCGCGGGCGATCAGCGGGGAGGCGTGGCGCTGTGAACTCCACCACTGCCCGCCTCAACGCCACAGGCTCGCCCACCGACCCCCCACCAATCGCATCCCCGGGCAGATCGAGCGCGG
>JBCNVA010000056.1:0-4933 GCA_039630445.1 Armatimonadota bacterium | reverse complement strand
ACGCCCTGCTCGGTGCCGCGCAGGCGGTAGCGTTCGGGCAACACAACCCAGCCGGAAGCACGCGGCAACTCGGCGAGGCTGCAACGCCACTCCAGCTCACTCTTATCCAGCGTGTCGAGCATCGCCTGCCACTGTTGGAGGGTGGGCAGCGCGGTCAAGCGCACCACTACCTGCGCCATCCCCAGCGATTTTAGGTGCGCGATCTGCTCGCTGAAGGTGTCGGGCTGATAATCAATCGCAACCGCGAGCGTATGCGTCGGCTGTGCCTGCACGCCCGCGATGGCGAATAGCAAAATGGCGAATAGTGAATGGCAAACCCTGCTCGCCCCACGCATGTCTGTGGAGTATACCCCGTTTAAGGGCGTGGGAGCCAGAACATCGATTCGGGTGTGGCGCGGCAGTACCACGACTCGCCCATCCGCCCGATGAAGTCCGCGAGGCGGTTATCCACCACGGGACCCTCTTTCAGCAGGTGCGTCGCCACATGGAAGCACAGCACCTCCCCAATCACATAGTTGGCAGCGAGTGGACCTGTGCCGTGGCGCACAATCTGGAACAAGCGACATTCCATCTGGATGGGGCTTTCCGCCACCCGATAGGGCTTCACGAAGCGGCTGGGCATTGGGGTCAGCCCCACCCGTTCGAACTCGCTGATGCCATACTCGAAATCGGCGGAGGTCTCATTCATGCGCTCCGCCAGTTCATAGGGGGCGATGTTCACCACGAATTCGCCTGTCGCCTCCACATTGCGCAGGGTATCTTTGGGACGCCCATCGCGGAAATTGGTGGGCGAGAACACCACCGAAGGCGGGTTCGCACCGCCCGCGTTGAAATAACTGAAGGGTGCAAGGTTGGGCACGCCATCAGGCGAGAGCGTGCTGACCCACGCAATCGGGCGCGGCGCGATGCAACTGATCATCAGCGCATAGGTCGCTCGCACACCCAGCTCCTCTGGCAACAAAGTTACTCGTTCCATCACTTTTTCACCCTCTTTCGGGCGAGCTGTAAATGGCGCAGGGACGAGTCCTCCTCGCCCTACTTAACACCCATCGCCTGGTCAGGATGCCGTGTGTCGTCGGCGAGACGCCGACGCTACGGTCAAATCGGTATAACCAGTTCGCCACCTCGCCCCGCGCTACCGTTTTGTCCAGATCCGAGTGTTCAGGTTCAGTTCATCTACCACCGCCAGTGCGAACCGCAACTCCTGCAGATATTTATTTAGCGTTTCGGGTTTGAGCAGCGTGCCCACTGGGGCAAAGAGCGAAGGCGCTTCGAAATGGTCATGCGCCGTGGGGATTGCCACATAGAGATGGGAAGCGATAAAGGCGAGCCGAATCTCGCTCTGGGTGCGCTCGCGGAAGCGCAGGATGCGCTCCATCAGGCTGGGTGTCAGGATGTAGCGCGCCTCAATCTGGTCGGTGGAATAGACCTTGAAGGCGCGTTCGAACTCTGGATCCTCCAGCTTGACCAGTTCGCCCGGCTGCATGCCCAGCTTTGCGCTCAGCCCCTGAAGCACCTGCCCGAACCAGCCCAGCAGGTTCTGCTCCACATCGGGTAGCACCAGCGTGATACCACTAAAATGCTTATTAAAGTCAGCGATGATAAAAAGTCCACGAAAAAGTGTATGCCAGGTAGTGTAGCGCCTACCTTTGGAGTCGTAATGCTCCATTTTATATTCGGCGTGGACTTCGGAGAGGCGGATGGCGGTCTGCCCGACGCGCCCCTCGATCAGGTCTTCGCCACGGTAGCGGTCAGGATCGCGCTGAAAGAGCAGGCTGCTGCGAAACTCGCGCTCGCTGATGTAGCGCTCAGGATAGTACGCCAGCTCTGGGCTGACAAACTTCACCAGTCGGGTCAGCATGCGCCATTTGAACAAGCGCGACCATTCGCTTGCCATCATCCCATAGCTGATAAAGATCACCAGCAGGGCAGCACCCAGCGGCAGAAAGGCAAGCAACCCTGCCTCACGCGCAAATGCAGCGAGGAAAAGGGTGAGCAGACCGCCTCCAATTACGCTGAACAGAGTGATCTGCCCGAAGCGGTGCGTCTTTTGCTGGCGCTCCGCCTCCAGCTCCTGCAGGATCGACTGAAGCTCCTCCTGATAGAACTGGCTAAAGTTGCCTGCTGAGACACTCATTGCCTAAACAGTTGCGCGACATCGGGTGTGGCACGCTCCGCCTCTGTGGCTTCGAACACGGCGCGGCGCGATAGCCCCATCATGGACGCGATAAAGTTGGTTGGGAACATCTCGATAGCATTATTCAAGTCAGTCACGGCGGCATTGTAGGCGCGGCGGGCAGCCGCCAGTTGCTCCTCGATCTCGTTCAGCGACGCCTGCAGGTGCAGAAAGTTCTCATTCGCCTTCAGGTTCGGATAGTTCTCCACAGCAATCATCAGGTTGCGCAGGGCAGAGGACAGCGCCGTTTCGAGTTGCATGCGCTCCCCCTCAGGCAGGTTGGGGGACAACGCTCGCGCGCGCAGCTCGGTGATGCGCTCCAGCAGCTCGCGTTCATGCTCCATATACTGGCGCACCGTCGCCACAAGGTTCGGGATGAGGTCGTGGCGCTTTTTGAGCTGCACATCGATGCCGCTGTAGGCGTAGTCCACCTGATTCTTTTTGGCGATAAGCGAGTTATACAGCGCCATAAAGAGGATCAGCAGCAGGAGCGCGCCGCCGCCGAGGCATACCAGGCTCCCAATCAAAGCTTCCATCGCTTGTGCGACCTCCTCGGCTTGGAGTATACCTACTCGCGTTTTGGCAGTATCTGTCCAAGGGGGCGATTGAGCGCATCCAGCACAGCGGCGGCGACGGCGCGCGGGGCGTCCTGACGCAGAAAAGCGCTGCCCACCAGCTCCAGTCGCGTGTCGCCCGATTCCCAGAGCAGCACCACGCTGATAATGGTGCGTTCCCCATCGACAGCCGATTCCGCGAAGTTGACCAAGGTCAGGGTTAGCGTGGTGGGGAGCAGGGGTCGCAGGGCATTCAATGTCGCCTCTGCTACGAGGCGATTCAGGTTTGCTTCGCCTTCTGCGGTGCCGCTCAGCGGTGCATCGTTCGTCTGCAGATAGACCCGTGCGCGGGCGCGTCGCCCTTCGCGCTCATAGCTCACGCTCTGAAGGCGCACACGCCGTTCCACCGGGTGCGTCTCCACCGCGGCGGTGATGGGCAACGCCAGTTGCGCCCCCTGCGGACGCCCCTGTGCCCCCTTCATCAACATGCACTCTTGACTGGCGAGGTTAATCAAATTATCGACGGTGGCGGCGTAGTGCACCTGTTCGCGCTCGCGGGTACGCTTACCCCCCTGATAGCCATAGGAAACCGTGATAGGCGTATCTACTTCGGGCAGTTGGATGAGGCTGATCTGGCGGCTGAGGTGGTGTGCCAGCAGTCCCGCTTCCTCCCGTCGGCGCAGCGTGGCAATCACGAACTCGTCGCCACCCCATCGGCAGACCACCTCCGTCTCGGGATCGGTCTCCTGCAGCAGCACCTGCGCCACACGCCGCAGCACCTCGTCGCCCACCAGATGCCCGTAGCGCTTGTTGAACATGCCGAAATTGTCCAGGTCAAAAAAGAGGATGGTGATTTCGCGCCCTGCCGCAAGCTGCTCGATGCTCCACTCGCGCAGCAGGTCCGACCAGGGCAGCCCCGTCATCGGGTCGTAGCTGCGCCCGATTTCGGGAAGGAGGTCGAACACCGTGAGTAAACCAACTAACTGCCCTTCCTGCATGACGGGCAACACGGTCAGCCGATGCTGGATGAACCATTCGGCAGCGGTTTTGAGGGGGGTTTCGGGGCTAAGCGTGAGGATGTCGGTCTGCATGACGCTCCGCACAGGCTGGTCAAGGCGTGCGCCCAGCAGGTGCTGCGCTTCGACAACGCCGACAATCTGCGTGCCTTCCATCACGGGCAACCCGCTTAGCCCATGCCCGCGCAGCACGATTAGGGCGGTCTCCACCGTGTGATCTGGGTTGACCCAGACCCGGACAGGCTTGATGAGATGGGCGATTGTTCGCATAGGCGGCTCGCGCTCGATGCGCGGTGCCGAGAGGTGGTCCACTCCTTTGACCTGAGGGGGGTTCTGCCCCTCCACCACCATCAGTGCCCGCGAGTTCACTGCTTCGCCTCCCTGCTCCAGCCTTCCATGATACACCCCGATGGACGCCTTTTATCCCTGCAAAGATACGGGATTTGGGCGCGGCTTCCTGCCGATGGGGGGCGAAGTGGTGAAATGGCGAACTTGCGGGAGATGCTTGAATCGGATACAGATGCGGATGCTGCCGTTGCGCGAAACGAGGTAGCGGTGCGTGGACCGCTCTGGCGATGGTGAACAAGGGTCAGCTAAGGCTCCTTCACAGCCCAGCGCAGCCCACCCAGCTTGGTCTCCGAGTCAGCAACGGACGAACCTTGTGGGAAACACCCATCGAGGGTGCGACGGCACGAATGCCGCCACACCCTGGGAGTCTCCTACGGATTCACGCGGTAGATATCGAGGCGATCTGCGCCCTGAGGCGGGTTTGCCATAATGACAAAGAGGTAGCGCGCGGTGGGGTTGGAGCCGAAATTGAACAGCACCGTGAGCAGATCGGCATCGTCCACCACGCCATCGCGGTTCACATCCTCCACCAGATCTGTTCCTGTTTGCCCGAAGGCGAACAACACCGCCAGCAGGTCGGCATCATCCACCACACCATCCAAGTTCACATCTCCAGCCGAAGGGTCGGGCCCGTCACCATAGGTGAAATTGAAGATGTCGAAGCTGAAGGCAGGTGGCGTGGTGCCGTCGGGCAATGGCTCATCCCCCGTCAGCTGGAGATAGGGCGTTAGATTCGGACCGCTCACCTGATAGACTTTGATGTTGCTGCTGCTCGCTGGCGTGTTGGTGCGCTGATTTGCCAGCAACAGGTCGCCCGTCGGCATCGGCAAGTAGAGCAG
>JBCNVA010000055.1:0-5465 GCA_039630445.1 Armatimonadota bacterium | reverse complement strand
TAATGACCGGGATGGATGGGCAAAAAGGGCGCTCCAAAACATGCGCTGAAGGTCATCTGCGGTTCGGTGATCCCGCGCTCCGTGCCCGCCACCTTCGCCGTGTAGCCCAGCAGGAACATCTCCATCGCCTGCTCCACGCTTAGACGGCTGATGGGCGGCAGCACACCGAATGCATCGCACGCCAGAAAGAACAAATGCTGCGGATGCCCTGCCACACTGGGTATAACCGCCCCCGCAATATAGTCCAGCGGATAGGCGGCACGAGTGTTCTCCGTGATCGAATCATCATCATAGTTCGGGATGCGCGTGTCGGGGTCTACCACCACATTCTCCACCACACTGCCGAACCGAATTGCGTCCCAGATTTGGGGTTCATGCTCGCGCGAAAGGCGGATGCACTTCGCATAGCATCCACCCTCAAAGTTGAAAATGCCCGTATCGGTCCAGCCATGCTCGTCGTCGCCAATCAGCCTGCGCTCAGGATCGGCGGAGAGCGAGGTTTTGCCTGTGCCGCTTAGCCCGAAAAAGAGCGCGACATCGCCCTCAGCGCCCATATTTGCCGAGCAGTGCATCGGGAACACGCCCTGCAACGGCAGCAGAAAGTTCATCACTGTAAAGATCGACTTTTTGATTTCACCGGCATAGGCAGTGCCAGCGATCAGCACGATGCGCCGGCGGAAATCGAGCGCGATCACCACCTCGCTGCGTGTGCCGTCGATAGCAGGCTCTGCCTTGAAGCCCGGTGCCGATAGCACCGTGAAGCTGGGGCGGAAGTCAAGCAACTCCTCCCGTGTAGGGCGAATGAATAACTGCTTGGCGAACAGATTGTGCCATGCGTATTCGGTGATGACGCGCACAGGCAGCCGATAGCGCGGATCAGCCCCTGCAAAACAGTCCTGTACATAGAGAGGACGCTGGTGCAGATATGCCGTGACGCGCATCAGTAGCTGCTCAAATACCTTTGGCTCCATCCGCTGATTGATGGCTCCCCAATCGATCAGCGACTCATATTCGGGGCGCGCGACGACGAATTTGTCTTTGGGAGAGCGACCGGTGTATCTGCCTGTGCGCACCACCAGCGCACCGTTGGCTGCCAATTGCGCTTCGCCCCGAATCACTGCATGCTCCACTAACGCTGCAACGGAGAGGTTGTGAAAAAGGGGAGCCGCCTGCCCCAATAAGTGATCGATCTCTGGGTTCTCTACGCTTTGCGCCATTTCGATCTCGGCTAACATCACTCTGTTCCTCCAGCATGCCTCTGCTTTGAGCGCAGGAGTTTCCCCGTTTCGTTCCGCGACCTCGCGGGTTCGAAGTAAGTATACCTCATCCTCCTGAACCCATTTGTTTCAGGAAGGTGTCGTATTCAGGGGTGTCCATATCTTCGAGCCACATAATCAGCGCATCTTCGCCGTCGTCATAGTAGCGTTTGCGCACGCCGACGGGGCGAAAGCCGAACTTTTTGTAGAGGTTCTGCGCAGGGGTGTTGCCGATGCGCACTTCCAAAGTAGCGCGTCGCATGCCACGCTCCCGCGCAATGGAGAGCAGCCGATGGAGTAGTCGCCTGCCAAGCCCACGCTCCCGATATTCGGGCACAACGGCGATGTTTGTGATGTGTAGTTCGTCCACCACGAACCAGCCCCCCGCATAGCCCACAATTTTGCCATCCACACGCAGGATGAGATAGAACGCTGCAGGATTGCGCAGGTCTCGACGGAACGCTTCCTCCGACCAGCCGGGCTGAAAGACCCGACGCTCGATCTGCATCACTTCGGGCAGGTGCTCCTCCCGCATCGGCTCGATGGTGATGGTCATCGGCGAGATTGTACCTGTCAGCGACGCGGGTGGGCATCTACAATCACACCATCAAAAATGGCTACATTCGACTTGACTTTACAGTCACGCCCCACGACGCAGCGCACCAGCATCGTGTCGCGCATCACCACGGCGCCATCCCACAGGATGCTCTCCTGCACGATAGCGCCCTCCTCCACCACGCAGTTCTCGCCCAGCACACAGTTCTCCAGCACGCGCGCGCCTGGCTCGATGCGCGTGCCAGAGCCAATCACCACAGGATAGCCCACCTCAGCATCCTTGGCGATCTCCACGCCGTCACCAATCCAGACATACTTGCGTCGCTCAGGATAGGGCATCTGCAGATGGACTCGCCCAGCCAGCGCGTCCCAGTGCGCCTGCTGGTAGGTTTTGAGGTTGCCCACATCTTTCCAGTAGCTGGAGGTAAGGAAGCCATAGAGGGGCAATTTACGCTCGATAAACAGGGGCAGCAGGTTCGCGCCGAAGCCGTAGGGCTTGCCCTTCGGAATCAGCTCCAGCGCTTCTGGCTCCAGCACATAGATGCCGATGTTCGCCGCGTTGGAGAAAATCATCTCGCCCTTGGGCTTCTCCAGAAAGCGCGTGATGCGTCCGCGTTCGTTCAGCAGGGCGATCCCGTACTCGGAGGGATCCTCCACCAGCGAGAGGGCAATCGTGCAGAGCGCCTTTTTCTCCCTATGGAAGCGCACCAGCCGTGTGAGGTCTAAATCGGTCAGGTCATCGCCCCCGATTACGATGAAGGTGTCATCAAAGAACTCCTCACACCGCTTGACGCTGCCCGCATCGCCCCAGAGCTGATCCTCCTCAGAGTAGTGAATTTTCACTCCCCAGCGCGACCCGTCGCCGAAATACTCTTTGATCTGGTCACCCAGGTAGTGGAGGTTCACCATAATCTCATTAAAGCCGTGCTTTTTGAGCAGGTTCACCAAATGTTCCATTACGGGGCGGTTCACGATGGGCACCATCGGCTTGGGCGTTGCGCGTGTGAGGGGGTCCAGACGCGAGCCGACGCCTGCTGCCAAAATCATCGCCTTCATCGTAGCACGACCTCCGCCTGAGCAAACTCCAGAATCGTCTCCGCCACAAAAGTGATCTGATCCTCGGTCAGTTCCGAGTGGATGGGGATGGAGAGCACTTCCTGCGCCGCGCGCTCGGCGTGGGGAAATGCGCCTCGTTCGTAGCCCAGATAGTGATAGGCAGGCTGAAGGTGCAAGGGCAGGGGGTAATATACCGCGCTTTCGATGCCCTGATCGCGCAGATACTCACGCAACAGATCGCGCCGTGGGTGGCGGATGGTGAACTGATGGTACACATGGTAGTTGTAGGGCGCGACGGCAGGCAGCACGAGATCGGCATCGGCAAGCAGCGTGCGATAGAGCGTTGCGTGGTAGCGGCGGCGCTCTGTCCACTCATGCAGGTAGCGCAGCTTCACATGCAAAATCGCTGCCTGGATCTCATCCAGTCGGCTGGTGTAGCCGATGTCTTCGTAGTAGTAGCCGCCATTCATCCCGTGCACGCGCAGGCTACGCACCTTGCGGGCGATGGTCTCGTCGTTTGTGATCACCATCCCGCCGTCGCCTGCGCCCCCGATGTTCTTGGTGGGGAAAAAGCTCAGTGTAACAGCGTGGGCGAATGCCCCGATGGGCTGATCATAATGCTTGGCGCCAATCGCCTGTGCGGCGTCCTCAATCAGCCACAAGCCGTGCCGATCGGCAATCTCGCGTAGGGCGCGCATCTCCGCCGACTGACCATACAGATCGACGGGCAAGATGGCGCGCGTGCGCGGAGTAATCGCATCCTCTACCTGATTGGGGTCGATATTGTAGCTGGAGGGGTCGATATCCACAAACACAGGCGTTGCGCCCAGCAGCGCCACCACCTCAGCGGTGGAGACGAAAGTGAAGGGGGTGGTGATGACCTCATCGCCCGGCTGGATATTGATGGCTCGCAGGGTGAGTTTTAGGGCATCCGTGCCTGAGTTCACTCCGACCGCGTATCGTGCGTGGCAAAGCGCGGCGATTTCCTCCTCCAGCATCGCCACATACTTGCCCAACACATAGCGTCCGCTTTCCAGCACCTCGTGGAGCAGCGGCTCCACCTCCGCTTGGATGCGGCGGTACTGGCTTCCTAAATCGACCATCCTGACTTCCAAATCGTTCAACCTCCCTGATGGACTACTGGCATAGTATACCTGTTCGCTTACATCGTGCTGTAGGCGCGAATGAAGCTGCCTGCGCCCAGCACCGCGCCGCGTAGCTGCACGTGTGACTCGATGACTACTTCATCGTCCAGGATGCAATCTTCGAGGTAGCAGCCATCACCAATCTTCACATGCGCACCCAGAATGCAGCCGTGCAGGGTGCTGCCGCTGCCAATCGTGCTGCCTGCGCCTACCACTGTATAGCCGCTGAGGCGCACACGCGACTCGATACACGCGGAGGCTCCGAGATGGCATCCCGGTTCGATCTCAGCGTCAGGTTCCACTTCTGCCTCGTGCATCCGCCAGTAGCCATCGGGCGTGCGCGTGCCAGGCGGCGCAAGCACCGTACGCACCTCCCCGCTCAGCAGGGCGCGGGTAGCACGCATGTATTGGGTGGGACGCCCAATATCGAGCCAGAAGCCGCGTCCCTCGCAACCGTAGACGGGCACGCCCTCGCGCAGAATCTGGGGATAGAACTCGCGCTCGATGGAGCAGGGGCGCAGTGGGATCCGCGCAATCAGCTCAGGCTCCAGAATGTAGATGCCCGCGTTGATGAAGTCGTAGCCCTCCATCGCCTCACCGCGGTCGGCGGCGCGTTTCTGCTCCTCGCTCGGCTCGATAAATGCCAGCACGCGCCCGTCGTCCGCTACCTGAATCACGCCGTAGGGGTGCGGGCGGGGCACACGGTAGAGAGTGAGTGTTGCCTGCGCGTTACGCTCCAAGTGGTGGCGCACAATCGCCCCGATATCGAAATCGGTCAGAATGTCACCGTTGAACACGATACAGCGCATCGGGGGCAGCCCCTCGACGGCGTTCCGAATGGCGCCGGCTGTGCCAAGCGGTTCGTGCTCCATCGCGTAGCGCATGCGCACGCCAAAACGCGAGCCGTCGCCGAAGTGCGCCTCGATGCGGTCCGCCAAGTAGTTCGTGGCGAACACAATCTCCTCCGCGCCTGCGGCTCGAAGCTGCGCCACCTGATACTCCAGAAAGGGGCGGTTGGCTACTGGGATAAGCGGTTTTGGGCGTCTTAGGGTGAGCGGGCGCAGGCGCGTGCCGAACCCACCCGCAATAATCACTCCTCGCATCGGCGTTCCCTCCCTGTATGAGAGGGATTGTACCCGAAAGGGTACTATTCTGGCGGGATGGGTACGGTTTTACGACTGCTTGGGGGACAGGTTTACGCAGCGTGGCGTGCGTTGGGACGCGGCTGGCGGGCATTTGCCCTGCTGGCTTTGATGGTTAGTCTGTTCACCCTGCTGATAGGCGGCTGGCATGCGGCAGGTTGGACACTACTTGGCTTCTGGGTGGTCGCGAACGCGCTGGTGGGGCTGAGGATGCTGGTGTGGAGTCTGGTGCGCCCGCATCTGTGGGGTGTGATGGTTTCCCCTGCGTTCGGCTGGTCGTTTGTGGGCGCATTTCTGGCAGCAGTCCTTGT
>JBCNVA010000054.1:0-32540 GCA_039630445.1 Armatimonadota bacterium | reverse complement strand
TATTCGGAGACAAATCCTATCCGCGCTGAAACGCGCGACACATCCTTCTGTGCCGACGGTTGCCTTTCCTGAGCCGAGTGAGCAGCGACGCGATTGGCACGATTGGGTGTATGATCCGATGCCCAGCCTGCTGGAGCAGCTTATGGAGCAGGATGAGGCGTGCAGTACATTAGATGGATTGGTGCGCCGTCTCAGTCCGCTGGAGGCGCGCGTGTTTGCACTTTATGGGCGTGGGCAGACCTATCGCGAGATTGCCGAGCAAATCGGCTGCTCACCCAAAGCGGTCGATAACGCGCTGATGCGCATCAAGCGGAAAGCCGCGCAGATGAAAGCGGCGAAATGATGGTGGAACAAGTTTGAGTTCGCTTGGTGGAGCGGAGGGGATTTGAACCCCCGACCTCTTGCATGCCATGCAAGCGCTCTCCCGCTGAGCTACCGCCCCACCAGCTAAAAGCTATTATACCCGATTGCCAACGGCGGGAGCCTCTGCTCCCAAAAGGGATTATACCCGCCTCACTCCGCTACCCATATAACGCACCATAGGCGGCACACGCCCGAAAATCGGCGCTTTCGGGATCGGCAGTGCCGAACATCCCCCACTGATGCGGGCGAAATATGCGCTCTGGCGGCACATTGTGCATCGCCACGGGGATGCGCAGCATCGAACAGAGGGTAATCAGCTCGCTGCCAATATGCCCACTGCTCAGCACGCAGTGGTTCGCGCCCCAGTGTGCCATCACGGTATATACATCGCGAAATGCGCCGTGCCCCGTCGTGCGCGGTACGAACCAGGTGGTGGGCCAGGTCGGGTTCGTGCGCTCGTCCAGAATCGCATGCACTTCATCAGGCAAATCAATCGTGTAGCCCTCGGCGATTTGCATCACGGGTCCGACACCATCGACGAGGTTGAGACGGAACATCGTGGCGGGCATACCGCCGCGCGTGCGGAAGCGCGTGCTCCAGCCGCCGCCGCGGAAGTATTCCAGCATCGCGCAGTGCCATGTGGTTGCCTGTAGGCAGCGCTCTGCCTCCTCCGGCGTCACCTCCCACCACGGCTTCATCGCAGGCTTGCCATCCCGCTCCTGCTGACCTGTACCGTCCAGCGCGGCGGGACCCGAGTTAATCAGGTGCAGGAAGCCACCTTCCGCCACGCCCGTGGGCGTCCAGCCCGTCACGCGCCGCACTGCGTCGGGTGACCAATAGGTGCGCACATCGGCAAAAATCTGCGCCGCGCCCGTCAGCAGATGCCCGAACAGCATGCCGATGCCGTTCAGGTAGTCGTTCTCTGTCGCCAAAATGTAGGGCTGGCGGATGCCGTTCCAGTCGAAGCTGGAGCAAAGGATTGCCTCCATAAAATCGCCGTTCGGCAGGTGGTCAGTCCACTGGCGCTGCCCCTGAAAGCCGCCCGCGATGCCGTTAAAGCCGAGCGCCTCCTCCTCGTAGCCCATCTCCGCGAGTTTCGGGTTGCCCACCAGCAGATCGCGGGCAATCAGCGCCATCTGGACACTCTGCTGCCATGTGCGCTCCTTCTGCTCGCGACTGAGCTGTCGGTCGGGTGGGTTGTAATCCTTGCCCTCTTTGCAGTAGGTTTTGACCCATCGCAACGCACGCTCAAACTCCTCATGGTCATAGATGCCGCGCTCCATCCGCCGCACGAACTCCACCATATCGACGGTCATCGTGCGCATGCCGAGATAGCGCTGCAGAAAGTCCTGATCGACGAGCGAGCCGACGATGCCCATCGACACATTGCCCATCGACACATAGGTTTTGCCCTGCATGGTGGCGACAGCGAGCCCGCAGCGCACAAATTGCAGGATGCGCTCCGCGACATCGGGCGGGATGCTGAAGTCGGTTGCGTCCTGCACATCGCGCCCGTAGATGCTGAACGCAGGCAGGCGTTTGTTGGCGTGCGCCGCCATTACGGCAGCAAGGAACACCGCGCCGGGGCGCTCCGTGCCGTTGAAGCCCCACACCGCTTTAGGGCGCGTAGGGTGCATGTCCATCACTTCATAGCCGTAGCACCAGCTGCGAGCAACGGTGAGGCTTACGCCGACGCCTTCCCGCTCAAACTTGGCTTCGCAGGCAGCGGCTTCGGCAATCCCGCCGATGCAGGTGTCAGCAATCACACATTCGACGGGCAATCCACAGGCATGACGCAGGTTCTCGCTAATGAAGCGGGCGACGCTCTGCGCCATCTGCATGGTAGCCGCTTCCATGCTCTCGCGCACGCCCTGCCGACGCCCATCGATCACGGGGCGAATGCCCACTTTGGGCAGTGCGCCTTGCAGACGATTGGTAGGTGGGTTCACAGGAAACGCCTCATGCGCCATCGCTTCTCCTCCTGTGGGATTGGAGTTCGACATCGCGCAGGGGTTTCCTGCAGAGATGGGATAAGCTTTCAGAATCGAAAGCGAGGGATCTCTGCCGGATCGGCGCGAGATCCCTCGCCTCGCTCAGCGCAACAGACTCGCAGGATTAGATGTTAGGATCTTCGGCTGCAGGGTTCTGGTTCAGGCGCAGCTTGTTGCCGCCTCCTCCAGCAACGCCCGGGAACTGATCCATGAACACGGCGTGTGGAAGATTTTTGGCGTGCCCATCCACAAACGCCACATTCCAATGGTCAGGGATAGGACCGCCGTTGGGGGCACGCGATTCGCCGTGCCACATCGCGTAGGCGTCGAACACGATGATAATCTCTGCAGGACGCGCAATGTTCGCCATTGAGCGCACATTGAGCGTCCACTGTTGCGGCGTCCCACCGCGCAGACGATCGGTGTAGTTGTAAATAAGCCAGGTGTTATAGATGTAGTCGTGTCCAAAGAGGCGGAAGTGGTTCAACCCGCTCAGTTCGAACAGGCTGCCTTCCCCGCCATTGCCAATAACACTCGTCGAATCGGCGGGACACGCCCATAGGGTCCTGCCGCGCCGAGTCTCCATCGTCGCGCCACTTGCCCCCGCCTTGATATACGGATCCACCTGGCGTGGGAAATAGAGCGGATAGCGTGGCGGGTTGCCTACTGGGGGCGTGACGGGCGCGTTGCCCACATATTGCCCGATAGGCAGATAGCGCAGGAGACGAACATCGTTACCTGAGCTCGAGCAAGCTGTGCCTTGCGGGTTGATAAAACAGGGCGTGGTGCGTACCCAGAGGTTGAGGAAACCCCCTAATACATTCGGATTGGTCGGCTCGGTCGGACCCGAAGGCACATTAATTGCCAACGGCATCATCTCGTCGTAGTCGTGCGTATACATAACAGCAGCCATCCCAATCTGCTTCGCGTTGTTGAGGCAAGCCGAGCGGACGGCGCTATCACGCGCACGAGCCAGCACGGGGAACAAAATCGCCGCTAAGATGGCGATAATCGCGATGACGACCAGCAACTCAATCAGTGTGAAGCCATGTTTTCTCATATGCGTCTCACCTCCAAAGGGATTTAGTAAGGGACAGACTGCCCCCCGCCAGCGGGAGCAGTCGGTGGAGCAGACCGCCCTTCGGACACAGGACCAGAAGGAACAGATGGCTGCGCGGGTCGCAGCATAAAGAAGTAGTAGCTGGCAAGCAGCGCCAGCAGCGCTACGACCAAGAAGCCCCACGCCAAAGCCGGTTTGTCACGAAAGGTCTGCATTGTCGACTCCTAATCTGGGTTGCAGGTGTTGAAGATAACCCAGTGAGTTTTGCCGGGATTGAAGTCGCGATACTCATCGACAGAGCGACATGTGCGCCCTGGATAGAGCGCCGCGAACTGCTGCGGCGTATAAGGCAACACCTGTTCGAGGCGGAACCATTTGGTGTGTCCATCTGCAAAGCTAAGGTTGAGACCGCCCGAATGGCGCGCCATAATGCCCACACCTACAAAGGAGGTAATGTCAGTGCGGCGCTGCCGCCCCGTCGATTCACCGCTGCAACCTCCATACCAGTTGTTGTCAGTGAGATAGCCGCGACAGTTGAGAGGCGCGTTGTTGTCGCCGTTCGGCGAGTCAGCCAGCAGCACAAACTGGGCAGGCTTTTTGAGCATGGAGCGGTTCGGCACCATCAGCGTCTCGTCGGGATTGCCCGGCAACCCACCGCCCACCCAGTACCAGCCAGAGATGTGCACGTTATAGCCTATAGAGGGCCAACCACGTGTTGCCCAGCTGGGTACATAGGGACCTCCAGGCGGTTTGCGCCCATTGGGACAGAAGAAGACATCCACATTCTTGATATAGGGCGCGACCAGCTCTTGCCATATCCTGACACCGGGGTCGGCTGGATTGTTGCCAGGCACAAGTCGGCTGGGTACAAGCACCTCATCGTGATCACCCGCGTACATCAGAATCGCTTTAGCTAACTGGTTGTGGTTCGAGGCGCAAGTAGACTGGCGCCCTTTCTCGCGCGCCAGCGCGAACACTGGGAACAGGATCGCCGCCAGAATGGCGATAATCGCGATCACGACCAGCAACTCAATCAGAGTGAAGCCTTGCCGAGTTCTCATCTCCGTCCTCCTTAGATAGGGCTTGCTGGCCTCTCGGGTGGGGATGTTGGCGGTGGCACCTGGACAGGTGGCACGCTGGGCTCGGGTACCCGAATAAAGAACCACCAGCTTACCAGCAGCAACAAGAGTGCCACCACCAGCAACCCAACTGCGAGGGCAGGATTGTTCCGAAAGACCTGCATAAGTTTACCTCACGCAGTTGTTCCAGATGAGCCAGCGCAGGTTCGCGGCGTTGAAGTCGCGCAGCTCCTCTGGGTTACTGCAACCATGGTTTTGTGGAGGACGAGGCAGCACCTGCTCAAGACGGAACCACTTGGTGTGCCCGTCCATCAGCGTGATGTTCAAACCGCCCATATGACGCGCCAGAATGGGGCTGTAGCCCACCGTACCGCTGCGGGCTAATCCTTGAATCACCTGTCGGAAGGAGGGTTCGCCTTCACAGCCGCCATAGGAGTTGTTGTCGGCAGAGGAGCCAAAGCAGTTGCCCTGCGGCGGTGCAGGACCATTAGCGGTCTCTGCCAGCATCACAAACTGGGCAGGAGTCCTGATCCAAGAGAGCGAGGGCACCATAATCGTCTCGGCACCGCTCGGTAGCCCACCGCCAATCCAGTACCAGCCAGCGATATGAGCGTTATAGCCGATGGAGAGCCAGCCGCGATGGAACCAGTTGTTAAGGTCGATCTCGAAGGGCGGCTTTTTCCCGCTGGGGCAGAAGACCACATCTTTGTTCTTCACATAGGGCTGAACCAGCCCTGCCCAGTACTTCCTCTGGTCTTCAGGTAACGGCCCAGTGGGTCCCAGCACTAAACGGTTGGGAGGTAGTATATTGTCATGGTCGGAGGCATACATCAGCACCGCCTTGCCCAGCTGGTTCGAATTAGAGGCGCAGGTGGACTGGCGCCCCTTCTCACGCGCCTGTGCGAACACCGGGAACAGGATCGCCGCCAAGATGGCGATAATCGCGATGACGACCAGCAACTCAATCAAAGTGAAACCTCTACCGTATCGCATGGTAACCTCCTTCACCCCTTCCGCCCAACGCGGGCAAACTCATTAAGACGCCCGGCAAGTCCCGGACGGCAAGGGTCATTTCTATTATACACCACTATTCGCGCGATTCCTGCTAATGGACAGGTTGCAGCGACGGAATCGCCCAAAAAGGCGCTGCAGGCGTTAAAAAAATCCTTTTGGTGGACAAAAGGGAGGCATCGAAGGTGCCTCCCTTAGTGAGCTTCGCCCCTTGCTGCTTGTCCACTCCTATATTGACTCGGAATGATGGGCTTAGAGACAAGAGCCGTTTGCCATTCCGAGCGAACAAGAGGAATCTCCGCCGTTTTTGAAAGCGGTTTTAGAATGCTTGAGCCGGTGTTCCGCCCTGACCGGGAGCTGCCTGTCCGGGCGCACCTTCCTGACCGGGCACAACGGGCTGCAGTTGCTGAACCTGTCCGGGAGGCGCAGCAGGTGAGGGTTGATACACCTCCTGGCGGAAGAAGTAGAAATAACCTGCCACTGCGATAACCAGCACCAGCACTGCAATAATCGCCACCGCCACTGGGGTCGGTATCTCCGTTCTCATAGGTCGTCCCTCCTCAGCCATTTGCCCAGATGGGGATACCCCCATCTGGGCATGGTTTCCTCTTACCACTCTTGCGGGGTGAACTCGCCATCTGGTCGGAACAGGAAGGCGTGTCCACAATAGTCCGCCCAGTAAGTGGAGCCAGGACGCCCTGTGTTCATGTCATAGTCAGGGAATGGATCAACCCAGGGACTGTTTCGAGACGCTCCGCCCATTCGACGCCAGGCGGCATGCCCGTCTGCGTAGAGCCATATCATGCCTCTGTTGTGGATCCACATCGTGGGTGGTGGGATCTCGGCGACTACAAAGGCGCCTTGCGGGTACACAGTGCGCGGCTGCATACAGGTGCCCTGGAAACGGCAGGGACCAGCAGGTGGAGCGTCTGGATTACTGCCTGACTGATCGCAGCGCAGCTGGGGCGTGCTGCCGCCAAAGCCGGCGAACTTGATCTTGCCCCAACCTTCCCAGAACATCGGCACCTGGGCAGGCTTCCGAATACCTGCTTGTGGATAAGTGTGCAGGTAACCGTTAAACGCTAAGCTTATGTTCGCCCACGGCTTATTCTGCGGGTTCGCGTAGTCAATCCCCGAAAGGCGGTACTCGGCGCACGAAGGGCAGCCGTACAACCCGTAGTTTTTGATGTAGGGTTGCAGCGTATAACCCCAGTACTGGGAGCGAATGGCGATCACTTCAGGCGTGGAACCCGCGCGCCAGTCGGGAGGGGTTGTGTAGATGTACGGAAAACCCCACATATTCCCGTGCCAGGCAAACGCCAAGGGAAACTGCTCGTCATAGTCACTGATATATGACAATGCAGCAGATCCCATCTGCTTATAATAGTTTAGGCACTGGGTCTGACGCGCCTTCTCACGCGCCTGCGCAAACACCGGGAACAGGATCGCCGCCAGAATGGCGATGATCGCAATCACGACCAACAACTCGATCAATGTAAAGCCTCTGCCATGTCTCATGATTTGAACCTCCTCCATTATGCCAGAATGCTGCGAAGGCACGAAACGCCCTCGGCAGCGGCTCGATTATACCACACGCGCTCGCAGATTCCTGCTTAATGGCTTAAGACGGGAGGCACAAGGTGAAGGTTCCTTCCCTATTTGATCGTACCCATCAGGTCGTAGATGGGGGAGATGACTGAGAAGGCAAAGAGACCGATCACCAGACCCAGAAAGAGCATCATGATAGGTTCCAAAGTAGAGGTTATGCCCTTGAGTTTTTGCTGCACTTCGTCGTCGTAGAAAGCCACGATTTCGCCCAGCATTTCGGGCAGCGCGCCGGTTTTTTCGCCCGCTGCCACAAGCTGCACCACCAGGCTGGGGAACACGCCCGTTTCGCGCATGGCGTACGCCAGCGGGATGCCTGCCTCCACTTCGGTGCGCACCGTTGTCAGCGCACGGCGCATCCGATGGTCACCCGATGTGGCAGCAGCCAGTTCGAGGGCACGAGGCAAAGCAACGCCCGTGGCGACCAGTGTCTGCAGCGCCGCGAAGGTACGGGTCAATACCACTTTGCGCGTCAAATCGCCTACTAACGGCAAGCGGGCAATCCAGTAGCTGAGCGGCTCCCGAATACGCGGCACTTGCCACGCGCCCCACATCCCGCCCAGCACAAACAACGGCATCAACAGCACCAGCAGCTTATGCCGACCACCCAGATCGCCCAGTGCGACCAGCGCTTTGGTGGTAATAGGTAGGTTCACATTCATCTGGCGGAACATTTCGGAGAACTTGGGCATGATGAACACCACCATGTACGCCATCACGAACAGGGTGGCAATGAACACCACCGCGGGGTACATCATGGCGGATTTGACGCGCCGTTGCAGGGCGAGTGCCTCGCTCAGGTAGTCGGCAGCGCGTTTGAGTACCTCATCGAGGCTGCCGCTCGCCTCTGCTGATTGCACCAGATTCACATACAAGTCAGGAAAGGCGTGCGGCTGGCGGCGCATCGCTTGGGAAAGCGGAATGCCCCCTTCTACCTCGTCACGCACCTTCTCCAGCGCATCGCGGAGCACACCCGGCTTCATATGTTCAATGAGAGTCTGCAACGCTTCCATAATCGGCACGCCCGCGCGGATCATCACGGCGAATTCACGGCTGAAGGCGACCAGCTCATCCAGTCGGGTGCGTTTAAATAGGCTGAATCCGCGCCGCGTCTCGCGCGAATGCTGCTCCTGCACCTGCAGCACGAAATGCCCTTCACGGTGCAGGCGCTCCACCGCTGCCTGCACACTGGGCGCTTCAATCGTCAGCTGGCGCAGTTCACCACCCCTCGAACGCACACGACATTCGTAGACAGGCATGGCAGCTTAGGCGACCTCGCTTTCGGGAGGAGTGTGGCGAGTAGCAAGTGGTAGGTAGTCAGTGGATGATTCGTCGATATCGTTGGCGACGACGCGCAGCACCTCCTCCAAGCTCGTTTTGCCCGCGCGTACCAGGCGCAGCGCGTCTTGATAAAGCGGGATCATCCCGTTGCGCATGGCAGCTTCGCGCAGCATTGCCGTCGGCTGATGATGCATAATTCCATGCCGAATGGCGTCGTCTACCTCCATCAGCTCCATAATCGCGCTGCGCCCGCGATAGCCCATGAACTGGCAGCGGTGGCAGCCTCGCGCGCTGTAGACCGTTGCGCCACGGAGCATCTCAGGGGTCAGGCGCAAGCGAGCCAGCAGCTCCGCATCGGGTTCGACCGCTTCTTTGCACTCGGCGCAGAGGAGGCGCACCAGTCGCTGCGACAGCACACCGACCAGTGCGGACGCCAGCAGGAACGGCTCTACGCCCATCTCGATGAGGCGTCCCGGCGCACCTGCTGCCTCGTTCGCATGCAGCGTGGAGAACACCATGTGCCCTGTCAGCGCCGCTTCCACGGCGATCACGGCGGTCTCGCGGTCGCGAATCTCCCCCACCAGCACCACATCGGGATCCTGACGCAAAATCGCCCGCAATCCTGTCGCGAAGGTCAACCCTGCACGCGGATTCACATTCGCCTGCACAATGCCCGGCAGCTGATACTCCACAGGGTCTTCAATCGTGATGATATTGCGTTCTGGCGTGTTCAGGTGGCTCAGCGCGGCATAGAGAGTGGTGGTCTTGCCCGAACCTGTAGGACCGCACACGATGAGCATGCCGTAGGGTCGTTCGATAATGCGGCGCAGTCGCAGCAACTGGTGCGGTTCCATTCCCAAGCGCTCTAGATCGAACCGCTCGGTCGATTTTTCCAAAATGCGCAGCACTACCTTTTCCCCATGGATGGAGGGGTAAGTGGAGACGCGCAGGTCATAGGCTTGCCCGCTGATTTGATAGGCGATGCGTCCATCCTGCGGCACGCGCTTCTCCGCGATGTCCAGATTGGACATGATTTTGATACGCGCGACAACGGCATCGTGCAGCTCTTGCGGGATTTCGGAGGTTTCGCGTAGCACGCCGTCGATACGCTCGCGCACGCGGGTACGGCTCTCCAACGGTTCAATATGCAGGTCGCTGGCGCGGTCGGCAATGGCACGGTTAATGATGGCTTCCACCAGACGGATAACCGAGACATCCTCCTCGGTGGTGCGGATGCGCTGCACCATGCTGCGCACATCCTCGTCCAGCCCGTAGTAGCGCATCAGGGCGTCATGGATCTGGGGGCGCGAGGCTACAGCAATCGCAATCTCACGCCCTGAGGAGGCGCGCAGGTCGTCTACCGCCACGATATCGGCAGGGTCCGCCATCGCCACCACCAGTTGCGAGCCGTTCAACGCGATTGGCATCGCCCTGCAGCGCAGCGCCACCTCGCGCGGCACAGCAGCCACCGCCTCAGGCTGAACCGACACGGTCTGGAAATCGATAAGGGGTACGCCATACATAAGGCTCAGCACACGCGCCCGCGTGCGCTCATCGATCGCGCCGATGCGCACCAGATAGTCCTCAATCGGTTCCTGTAGGTCGGTGCGCGCGGCAATCAGCTCGCCCAGACGCTGTGCGTCCAAAATCCCCTCCTCAATCAGCACATCGGTAAAGCGCCGAACCACTGGTCATCCCTCCAAGCTTCCAGAGGGATTATCGGCAGTTTGAAATGGGGGGATTAGCCATCGGCTACTCGCACGGCGACGGGTATCATGCCAACCATGCCAGCCGAAAAGCCGTTGATTGCTGGGGTACACCTCAAGCGATTGACGCCGCATGTGGATGAACGCGGCTTCCTGATGGAGATGCTACGCTCGGATGACCCCCTCTTTCAGAAATTTGGGCAAGCTTATGTCTCGCTCAACTATCCGGGCGTTATCCGCGCCTGGCACTGGCATGAAAAGCAGACCGACTACTGGGTCGTGGTGAAGGGGATGATTAAGGCGGTGCTTTATGATCGCCGTCCCGACTCGCCCACCTACGGACTGCTGAACGAATTCTTTATGGGGGAGCAGAACCCGATTCTGCTGGTCATTCCACCGCTGGTGGCGCACGGCTACAAAACCATCGGTACGGAGCCGTCCCTGTTGATTAATTTCCCCACCGAGCCGTACAATCGGGAGCAGCCTGACGAGTTCCGCCTGCCCTACGATACCCCTGAAATCCCCTATAACTGGGAGATTCGGATGGGCTGAGGGGTTATACCAATCGCCATTTCAAGTGTTGTTATTGTCGGCGGGGACGCCGACACTACGAACGCACCCTGCGTAGCGTCGGCGTCCCGCCGACGACATCACAGCGGTTGGTCTGCGGATTGGTATTAGAGGTTCTGCTCCAACGCTTGGCGCATCACCTCGACAGGCGCAGGCATGCCTGTCCAGCGTTCGAAAGCGAGCGCGCCCTGATGCACCAGCATGCCCAGTCCATCGAGGGTGCGCAAGCCGAGTTGCTGCGCCGCTTGCAGCAAGCGCGTGTGCAGGGGGCGATAGACTAAGTCGCAGACCCACGCCTCAGGTGGCAGCGATTCTAAGGGCAGGTCAGGCATCGTGTCGGCGTGAGGTTCCATGCCGAGCGGAGTGCAGTTCACCACCAGCTGGACGGTGGGCATCTGCGAGCGCAACGCCTCGCGCTGCAGGGGCAGCACTTGCTCTATTTGGAACTCCTGCGCGAGGGTGTGGGCGCGTGCCAGCGTGCGGTTCGCCAGCAAAAGGGAGCAGCCGACGCCCTGCAGCGCATGGAGCACTGCCCGTGCCGAACCGCCTGCCCCCAGCACCAGCACGCGCTTACCCGATGGCTCACAACCCGCCGCGCGTAGCGCGCGCAGAAAGCCTTCTGCATCCGTATTGTCCCCTGCCAGCCGTCCCTCGTCCCAAAAGAGGGTGTTCACGGCGCCAATCGCTTGCGCAGCAGGTGTGAGCGCGTCCACCAGCGCAATCGCTGCTTCCTTGTGGGGGATGGTCAAGTTCAGCCCACGAATGCCCAACGCCCCCATGCCACGGATCGCATCCGCCAGCGCGTCAGGAGGGACTTCAAATGCAAGATAGACCCAATTGAGGCGCAGATGGCGAAATGCCGCGTTGTGCATGATAGGCGACAGGGAGTGGCGCACAGGGTAGCCCAGCACGCCCGTGAGCTGGGTGTGCGCATCGATCAGGAAGGTTCCTTCAGACGATAGGGTTCGATCCGCCGCAGGATCCATCGCTCCACCATGCGACTGATTTTTGTGCCGATAAATTCGCGCGGATGCATCGGATGCACCCAGATGGTGTAGATTCCGAGGCGGTTGCCGCCCCATATGTCGGTAAAGAGCTGATCGCCGACGATTGCCGCCTGCTCGCGTGAGACGCCCAGTTTTTGCAGGGCGCGGCGCAGCATTTCGCGGCGCGGTTTCATCGGACCGCGCACATAGGGAATATTCAGCCGTTCGCTCAGCCAGCGCAGCCGTGCTAAGTTGCGCGTGTTCGACACGAAGCAGAGGGCGATCCCTGCCGCGTGCATCTGTCGCACCCACGCCTCTACCTCTGGAGGCACTTCCCGACTGCGCCAGGGCGCCAGTGTGTTGTCCAAATCGAGCAGCAGGGCGCGAATGCCACGCTGCTGCAGCGCTTCGGGCGTGATTTCTACGATGCTGCGCACATACTCATTTGGACACCAGCGCCGCAGCCAGCGCGGCGCACGCTCACGATCGTAACGCCTCATCGTCCGACCGACCGACCATTCCAGAGAGATTCGGCATATCGGGCTGGCAGGCAAGCGCCAAAATCTCCACAGGATGATAAATCGGCAACGGGTTGCCCGCTTCCGCCAAGCCCTGCGCCATCCAGAGGGTGCAACCTGGGTTCGCGCTGACGACCGCTTGCGCTCCCGTCGCCTGAATCGCCTCGACTTTGCGCTTCAAGGCAGCGACGGCAAGTGTCGGCTGGAGCAGATTATAGATGCCTGCCGAGCCACAGCACATATCCGCCCCCTCCATCTCGATCAGTTCCACACCGGGCACCTGCCGAAGCAGCTGGCGTGGCTGCTCGCGAATGCCTTGCCCGTGAACTAAGTGGCAGGCATCGTGGTAGGTCAGGCGCATCGGCAGTGGGCGCATCGGTTGGGGCATACCGACCTCTGCGAGCAGCTCCACGATGTCGCGCACGCGCCGACTGAACTCGCGTGCCTGCTGCACCTCGCGCGTGCCCTCAAACAGCAGGGGATACTCCTTCATCGTGGAGCCGCAGCCCGCAGCGTTGACCACGATACAATCTACCTCCCGAAAGGCTCTAAAGAGCTTGCGTGCAAGGGCTTGGGCGTGCCGAGGGTAGCCGTTATGCACCCAGAGCGCACCGCAACAGCCCTGCTCACGCGGGATCACCACCTCAAATCCACAACGACGAAGCACCTCCACCGTCGCCCGATGCACCTGCGGAAAGAGCACCTGCATCACGCAGCCAAGCAGCAACCCAGCGCGTCCACGCCGCTCGCCCTGAGCTGGGATTCGGGTCGCAAGGCGGGACATGCCTGACGGGGTTGTTTGGGGCAACTGCACCACCGATTCGGGAGCGCCCAATAGCCGAGCGAACCAGCGCGGGGTGCGTTTTAGGCGCAGCAGGCGTGCGACGCGCAACAGCCCGCGCAGACGCCATGGCGTGGTGAAGCTCCGAATCGCCTGCTGGCGGAACCAGCGCTGCAGCGGGGTGCGGGCATGACGCTCCACCTGTGCCCGTGCCGCCTCAATTAGCCGCGCATAGGGCACGCCCGACGGACAAGCGGTCTGACAGCCCAAGCAGCCCATGCAGCGGTCGATGTGAGGCGCGACCTCACTCCAGCGTCGGACGCCATCTACCACCGCCCGCATCAGATAGATGCGCCCGCGCGGCGACTCCGCCTCCTGACCTGTCTGCACAAAGGTCGGGCACGCCTGCAAGCACAAGCCGCAGTGGATACACTTCTGCAAATCGCGCAGCTCCAAATGCACAACGGGATTGTACCTGATTAAAACGAGCAGTGCCTCAAGCGGATATCTGCCCAATTTGCCTCTCACAATTCGCCCGTCCTTATGGAATAATCGCAGGTGGAGGATTACGGTGCGCAACTCGTGGTGGCGAATCGTGCGGGGGCTTTTGGGCTACGCCAAGATGCGCCTCTGGCTTCGATGGGCGCAAATCCCGATCGGCAGGCGGTTGGCAGCAGGTATGCTTGTAACAATCATTTTACTCCTGCTGCCCTACCTGTGGCTGAGCTTCTACTCGATGCGCCATACCTTAGCAGAGCAGCAGCGCCTTACCCTCCTCCAGCAGCTCAAAGCGGCACAGGTTTTGCTTGACCATGAGTGCCGTCAGCTTCTGCAAACTACACAGGATTATTCGGTCTGGGAAGAGTTTCGGGATGCACTGCTCCAGCGCAAACAACTGTGGATTCAGGAAAACATTTTAGACTGGGTTATCCCCCACTTCTATCTGGACGCCGCTTTGATTTTCGACATGCGCGGGCAAGTGCTGTATCGTGCAGGCAAACCTGTGCCAGCTATGGAGCGGGCTGAGAATCCCCTCCTTCAGCGTGCGCTGCAAGGCACCAGCGGGATGGGGTTCCTTCGCGAGGATGGTGTACTCTACATGGTCGCTTATGCGCCCATCTTAGGTAATGACTATTCACCGCCTCAGGCAGGCGTGCTGATGTTCGCCAAAAAATTGAACACGGCGCAGCTGATGCGGCTATGGGGACGGCTCAACCGCACCGTACAATTGGTGCCGACTGAAACCCCTTCTCAGCCCGCAACTGCATCGTCCCCTTTCCTCCTTGTTCGGGAGGATGGGGGGCAAACGATGGGTATCCCGCTCCACGATGTGGAAGGGCGTGTCGTCGCCCTGTTGACCGTCAGCACGCCCTCTGCGCAGGTGCAGGCGATGCATCGCGCGATGCGGCAGGCGACCTGGTATCTGATTTTAGCCGGGCTGCTGCTCACCGTCGGCACGACCGTCGCCGTGTTGCTGATGCTGCGGCGCCACCTTGCGCTGTTCCTGCAGGCTGCGAATCGGCTGGCGTCTGGCATGTGGGAGGCGCGAGTGCCCTACCCTGCGCGTGATGAGTTCGGCGTTCTGGCACGCGCCTTCAATCAGATGGCAGACCAGCTGCAACTCGCCTTCGAACAGCAAGAGCAGCAGCGTCTCGAAATCGAACGGCAGAAGGATGCACTGGAGCAGCTCTATGAGCGGCTGCAGCAAGCCAATCAGGAGCTGGAGCGAGCCAATCAGGAACTGACCGCAATGAACGCCGTGCTGGCTCAAGCCGCTGTGACCGACAGCCTCACAGGGCTGCGCAATCACCGCGCTTTCCAAGAGTCACTGATTAGCCTCGTGCAGATGGCGGAGCGATATGGTCAGCCGCTCTCGCTCATCATGCTGGATATCGACTACTTCAAGCAGTTCAACGATCGATTCGGACACCCTGCGGGAGATGAGCTGTTGCGGCAGGTGGCGTCGGTGCTGCGTCGGTCGGCGCGGGTGTATGATGTGGTGGCGCGCTACGGAGGTGAGGAGTTTGCCCTCCTGTTGCCCAACACCGATCTAAATGAGGCGATGCAAGCGGCGGAACGGTTACGCCAGCAAATTGCAGCACTCCAGAACCCCCATGCCCCCATCACCGCGAGCTTTGGGGTGGCTACACACCGACATGGCAACGCGCCCGCGACGCTCCTGTATGAAGCCGATAGCGCCCTCTATGAGGCGAAGCGCCGCGGACGCAACCGCGTCTGTGCGTATGGCATCGATGCATTTGAAGCTGCCAGCTGACCTTCCTTCAAGCCCAGTGAGGCAATTCAGGCGCGGGGCGGCGCGAGAGATACTTGCGTGCCTCCTGAGGGGTCATCGACGGGTTCTTGTGCGACAAGCCGAACAGCTTGAGCATCTTGTAGAAGGCCTCGGTGTTGCGCAGCAGCCCGTGAAACTCCTCGCGCCCTGTGCCAAAGGCGGTCAGCCAGACATAGTCGGCAGTGTGGCTCGTGCCTGTCCAGCCGATACCGTTGTAGTTGCTCAGGATCTGCCCCAGTAGCCCATTCAGGTTCTGGTGCTGGCGGTTCCACACAGGAGGCATCCGATTCGCCAACGCGGACGCCAGCGCCTCTGCCTCCTCGCGCGTAATCTCGATTCCAATCTGTGCCTTGATCACTTCGCGCACCGCGTCGGGCGTTCGCTGCTGAAGGTGTTGCGGAAGCTGCTCAAAAGAGCATTTCGCTAAGGCAAGCCGCTCGAAGCACGCGCGGCTCTGGCGGTATTCGGGTCCCATCCCGTTCAAGCCCGGATTGGAGTTGCCGTGATCGCTGGTGATGATGACCAGCGTATCGTCGCGCCGTGCGGCGAAGTTGTAAATGACCTCAATCGCGTCATCGAAAGCGAGTTGATCCCAGAGGATGGCTGCGGCATCGTTGGCATGGGCGGCATGATCGACGCGCCCGCCCTCCACCTGCAACAGGAAGCCGTTCGGAGAACGGCTGAGGATCTCCAGCGCCTTGCGCGTCATCTCAGCGAGGGTTGGCACCTGGCGCTTCAGCTCCTCCGAGTTCAGATGGTCAAGGGTGAAGGGCAGATGGCTGTTGTAGAACAGCCCCAGCACCTTGTCGGGGCGCGCGTCGCTCAGCACCTGCTCGCGTCGGTTCCAGAAGGTGTAACCTTTGCGGGTGTATTCACTGATCAGGTCGCGCTTATCGGCACGCAGGTTGGGGTCATAATGGCGCAATCCACCGCCCATCAGCACATCGACCAGATCCAGATACTGGGTGGCGATGTCGTCCTCCTCATCGCGGCGGCGCTGCACCGCCGCAAAGCCAGCGGGTGTGGCATGCGTGATGCGCGTGGTGGTCACCAGCCCGACCTTTTTGCCTGCCGCTTTGACAATCTGCGCAATCGGGGTTAGGCGCGTGCCATCAGGCAGCATGTTGAGCCAGCCGTTGAAGATACGACTGCCACTGCCCCACGCAGACGACGCCGAGGAGGAATCGGTCACGGGCGAATCGAGCGACGCCATATCAAAAAAGCCGTGAGTCACCTCACGGCTCTGCAGCAGTTGATACCAGAACGAGCCTTTCCCGCGTACCAGCTTGCCGAACTCATCGGCAAGCGAGGGCACACCCGCACTCATGCCGTCGGAGACCATAAAAATGATATTGCGCACGCGCCCTGCATTCCGAGTGCGCCGTTGCGGGGTAGTAAGAGGCGTTAGTGCCAGACCTGCCGCGCCCGCAACGCTCAGCCGAAGCATCTCCCTGCGTGTGAGTTTCCCATCCATCGTTCTCCCTCCATGCTGCATCGAAAGTGTACCCGTGTCCCTCCGCGAATCTTTCAGTCCCTCCCTCCTTTTCAGGTAAACTTTGGCTAAATGGAAAGCATTATTGTGGTGATGCTGGTGTGGCTGCTGGCAGCGATTTGGGTGTTCGCGCTGGTGATGATGGGCATTATGGGCGACCTCACGCCTGCGGAGTCGATTCTTGGGTCTGTTGTGGCACTGCTGCTGGCGTTCGCAGCAGCTCGTCATGCGTTTCCCCATGCGGCACTGTTTGGCTTGCTGGCACTAAGCATCGGCGCGGTTGCCCTGCCGACGATACGCAACTATCTGAATCGTCAGGCGCACGCTCAGATGGACGCCGAGCTGGTGGAGCAGGCATGTCGCGCTGTGGAGTTCGACCCCAAAAACTGGGGCGCGCTGATCCAATTAGCCACCTTTTGCTATCGGCATGACCTGATGGAGCATGCCGTGTATTATCTGGAGCAAGCCGTTCAGCAAGCGCCGCTTTACACGCACAACGAGAAGCGGATGCTGCGCGACTGGCAGCACGAGCTGCAACATTTTGGCAGGCGGGTGGGCTATACGCCCTGCCTGAATTGCGGCGCCCGCAATCCCATCGGTCCGCTCCGCTGTGCGCGCTGTCATGAGCTGCTGTTGCCGATGCTGGTGCGCGGACGCTGGATCCCGAAGCAGCTGATGCTGAAAGTCGTGCGAGTGTGGGTCATCGGCACAATCGGCATTGCGCTTAGCCTGATCGCTGCAGGCAGTCTGTCGGGTCGCATCGCCTTAGTGATGGTGCCGTTGATCCTTCTGCTGACTGGGGGGGCTATTGTATGGGTACTGCGCAAGCGATAAGCCGACGCCTGCGGACGCTGCCGCCCTTCACGCGGTTAGATCGATATCTGCTGCGCGAGATGCTGGTGCCGCTTGGCATCGGCACGGGCGCGGTGACGCTGATGCTCATCGGCAACCTGCTCTTCAACTACGCGCAGCTCTTTTTCAGCTATGGCGTGCCCGTTGTGGCGGTGGCGCAGATGGTGATGTATTACACGCCCTACCTGCTGGTGCTAAGCCTGCCAGTGGGCACGGCGGTCGCGGTCTCGCTGACGGTCAACCGCTTGACACGCGACAGTGAAATCACGGTGATGCGAATGGCGGGTATCAGCCTGCGCCGAATCTTTTTGCCGCTGTTGCTGATGGGCGCGTTGCTGTCGGGGCTGAACTACTGGCTGAACGAGCGCGTCGTGCCACCCGCGATGCGCGAGTTCTATCGCCTGCGCAATCGGATGTTTCTGCTTGCCCCCGTGCCAAATCTCACCAGCAACGCTGTGCTGAAGGTGCAGAACTACGCGGTGGTGATTGGCACAGCGCAGGAGATGGGCGGGCGCGTGCTGCTGGAGGATGTGCTGCTGTTTGAGCAGCGGGCACGGGGCGAATGGCTGGTCATTCAGGCACCGCGCGGGCACTACAAGGACGGCATCTGGGAACTGGAACGCCCTCAGCTCCATCTCTATCGTCCTGATGGCACGGTGCTGGATGTGCGTTCGCAGGCGAAGCTGGTGCTGAACCTGCAGGTTGCCCTGCAAGACTTTTTCGCCACACCAGAGCCAGAGGAGCAAACCCGCGCGGAATTGGGCGAGCAGATCGAGCGCAATCGCCGAATGGGCTATCACAACCTGCGACTGGAAGTGAGCTACCATATGAAGTTAGCCGTGCCCGTCGCTTGCTTCGTGCTGGCATTGTGCAGCCCGATGCTGAGCCTATGGCTGGCGCGAGCAGGCAGCTTCGTAGGCGTGCTACTGGCGATCGTGCTGGTGTTCGTGTTCTGGAACACGCTGCTGCTATTCCAGATACTGGGCAATCAGGGATTTTTGCCCCCGCTGCTGGCAGCGTGGATGCCCAACCTGCTCTTTGGGATAGGCGGGTTCTATCTGCTTTATCGGTCAGAATAATACCAATCGGCAAAGCAAACGCTGTGATTGCGTCAGCGAGACGCTGGCGCTACGAATGTGCCCTGCGTAGCGTCGGCGTCCCCGCCGACGATGACAGCCGTTGAAACAGCGATTGGCATAATCTCCGTTGGCAAAGCAAACGCTGTGATCGCATTAGCATCTCGCTGATGCTACGAATGTGCCCTGCGTAGCGTCGGCGTCCTCGCCGACAAGGATAGCCGCTGAAACGGCGATTGGCATAATCGCCGCAGGGCATCGCTACCGCGCCACATAGACTGTTTTGATGTTGGTGAACTCACGGATGCCGAACAGCCCCAGTTCGCGTCCGTAGCCGCTCTGTTTGATACCGCCAAAGGGTAGGCGCGGGTCGGAGAACACAAAGCTGTTGACAAAGCAGTTGCCCGCTTCCAGCTGCTGCGCCGCTATACGCTCACCTTGGGCGAGGTCGCGCGTGTAGATGCTGGCGCCCAATCCGTAGGGCGTGTCGTTCGCCAGCTGGATGGCTTCCTCACGGTTGGCAGCGGTGACAACCGGCGCGACGGGTCCGAAGGTCTCCTCATCCCACACCGGCATTCCGCGGCGCACCTCTACCAACACCGTAGGTGGATAGAAAAAGCCGCGCCCTTCGGGAATCACGCCACCCAGCAGGCATCGCGCACCTTGCTGAATGCTCTGCTGCACCTGCCGATGGAGGTTTGCCCGCAGATCCTCGCGTGCGATGGGACCGATCGTGGTGCTTTCGTCCAGTGGGTCGCCCATCTTTTGCGCTCGCATCCGCTCCACAAAGCCCTCCACAAACGCCTCGTAAAGGGGCTGCTCCACGATGAATCGCTTCGCGGCGATGCAGCTCTGCCCCGAATTGATCAGGCGTCCCGTAGCGCACTGATTCAGCGCGCGCTCTAAATCGGCATCCGCGAGGATGACGGCTGGATCGCTCCCTCCCAACTCCAGCACGCACTTTTTGAGTTCCTCACCTGCAATTCGGGCGACGGCGCGTCCGGCGCGCGTGCTGCCCGTTAGCGTCACGCCCGCAATCAGTGGATGGCGAATGATTGGCTCCACCTGCTCGTTTTCTACCAGCACGGCACGCAGCAGGTGGGGTGGGAAGCCTGCGTCCTGCATCAGCGATTCGATGGCAAGGGCGCAGCCGGGCGTGCTGGGCGCATGCTTGAGAACCACACTGTTGCCCGCCATGAGCGCGGGCGCGGCGAAGCGAAACACCTGCCAGAAGGGGAAGTTCCACGGCATAATCGCCAGGATCGCGCCCAGCGGCTGAAAGGTCACATAGCTTTTATGCGCCTCCGTGGGCACTTCCAGCGGTGCCAGCATCGACTCGCCATGTTCGGCGAAGTGGTCGCAGCCCCAGGCGCACTTTTCGATCTCAGCACGCGCCTGCACGATGGGTTTGCCCATCTCCTCCGTGATGAGGCGGGCATAGTCCTCCTTACGCTCGCGCAAAAGCTGGGCGAGGCGTCGCATCGGCGCTGCGCGCTCCGCAAAGGACGCCGACCGCCACTCCAGATAGGCGTAATGCACTTGTTGAATGATTCCATCGACCGTGTCAGCGTCCATCGGCGTGTAAACGCGCATCACCTCGCCAGTTGTGGGGTTCACACTCGCAATCATCGCAGAAGGAGTATACCCCTTCTATGGGTATAATCAGAAGCGGGATGGAAAGGCTATCAAATACTCAGCGCTATGTGGTGGTTGATGGCTCCTATGGCGAGGGCGGCGGGCAGATTGTTCGGACAGGGTTAGCTCTTTCGATCATTACGGGGCAGCCGGTGGAGTTTCGCAACATTCGGGCGAAGCGTCCCAATCCGGGCTTGCAACCGCAGCATCTAACAGCGGTGCACGCGGCAGCAACCATCAGTCAGGCACGGGTCGAAGGGGCGATTCTTGGTTCCTCTACATTGCGCTTTGAGCCAGGCGAAGTGGAAGGTGGCGAGTTTCTCTTTAATGTGGAGGAGATCTCTGGGGTTGGCTCGGCTGGCTCCGTGATGCTGATCGCACAGACGATCCTTGTGCCGCTGGCGCTGCGGGGTCAGAGCGCGCGTGTCATTCTGATGGGTGGCACCCATGTTGGCTGGAGTCCCAGCGCGGACTATATTCGCTATGTCTACTTGCCCGCCCTGCGCCATTTCGGCATCGAGGCGGAGCTGGAGGTAGAAGCGGCAGGGTTCTATCCCAAAGGCGGTGGACGCTGCGTGCTGACCGTTCACCCCGCGAAGACGCCCCTGCGCCCGATTGAATGGGTCGAGCGCGGCGCACTCAAAAAGGTCTGGGCGCTGTTCACGATGTCGAACCTGCCGGAGGAGATCCTGCCGCGGGGCGACCAAGTGGTGGACACCTTTGTGCGCCTGATTGGACTGACGCCCGCGATTGTGCATCAAGTGCTGCCCTCGCGTGGGTTCGGACTCGCCGTCACTTTGGCGGTGGAAGCAGAGCGTGGCTACGCCGGCTTCATCCGACTGGGACGGCGCGGTGTCGCTATCGAGCAGGTGGTGGAGGAGGCGTGGAACGAGTTCATCGCCTGGGCACGCACGCGCACCGCTGTCGATCACTTCCTTGCAGACCAGCTGCTGTTGCCCGCGCTCTTTGCTGATGGCAGCAGCGCGTGGACCGCACCCCGTCTGTCGAACCATCTACGCACCTCCCTCTGGCTGGCGGGGCATTTCATCAAGATGGGCATCGAGCTGATGCCCTGTAATGATTGCGGGGCGCTGATTCGCATCACACCTGGCGGCGAAGGTGTCGTGAACCTGATCGACACGGCAACTCAAACATCCACATAGAAGCGCAGGAACCAGTGACCATTCCGTTGCTGGAGGGTCAGCCCGTGATAGGTCACTGATTTGACGGGCGCACCCTCCCATTCCAGCGCTTCGGGCGTGATAGGGCGATAGCCCACCTGTGCTCGCAGCCGCCATCCCTCGCCTTGCGGTTCCACTACCCCCACCTCGAACCGACTGAACAGCCGATGATGCACCTCAAACTGATAGACCAGCTCGTTCAGCCAGCGCACCATCAACATCTCTAAGTCGGGGGCGTGAAGCTCCAGCACACTCTGCTCAGTAGGGGCATAGCGATCGGGGTCGATCATCAGGTGAAACAGCCCCCGCGCGGCCGTTGCAAACAGCTCAGGCAGGGTTGCCGCCTCCACTTCCAGCCCTTTATCGGCGGTATGCTCCACAATCCGAAAAGTGCCCATAGCCATTTTTTACCCGATAGGTGGGGTGTGATGACGACTGGTGGGCAGACCGAAAAGGCGTCAGCAGGAGAACAACGCGCCAGAGCGAACTCCTCCTTTTCACAGGAGGTGGCTCATGGTCATCACAACGATGGCAGAGGTCCCCGGCTACCGCATCGGGCGAGTGCTGGGGGTTGTGAAGGGCAACACGGTGCGGGCGACCCATTTCGGCAAGGACATTCTCGCTGGTCTGCGCCAGATTGTAGGCGGCGAATTGAAGGAGTACACAGAGATGCTTTCTAATGCCCGCGCCGAAGCGGAACGGCGCATGATCGAGGAGGCGGTACGACTCGGTGCGAACGCCATCGTCAATGTGCGTTATACAACAGGACATATTACCCAAAACTCCGCGGAGATCCTGGTCTACGGCACAGCCGTCCTAATAGAACCTGTTAGCCCATGAGGCTGTCCAATCGCGTGGCTTGGGTCACGGGCGCTGCGCAGGGCTTGGGTGAGGCAATCGCCCGACGCCTCGCCAAAGAAGGGTGTGTCGGGCTGACCCTGACCGACCTGCAATATGAGAAACTTCAAAAGGTAGCTCAGGATATCGAGCGCGAATCACCCGCGTGTCGCGTGCTGGCGCTCTATGGCGATGTGACCGACGAAGCCCATGTTGCCGACGCCGTGCGCCAGACTATCCAAACCTTTGGCAGGCTGGATATTCTGGTGGCGAATGCAGGGGTCATCCACTCCGCCGAGGTCACCGAGATGACCCTTGCCCAGTGGCGGTGGCAAATTGAGGTGAACCTAACGGGCTACTTTTTGTGCGCCCGCGAAGCGGCAAAGGTCATGAAATCGCAGGGCAGCGGGGTCATCCTGCAAATCAACTCCAAATCGGGGCTGAAAGGCAGTTATAAGAATTGCGCTTACGCTGCCAGCAAATTCGGCGGTATCGGGCTGACCCAGAGCCTTGCCTTGGACCTCGCGCCTTACGGCATCCGCGTGAACGCCATCTGCCCTGGCAACCTGTTCGAATCACCCATGTGGCAGGAGACCCTCTTTGAGCAATACGCGCGGAAATGGGGTCTGCCTGAAGAGGCGATTCGTCGCTACTACGAGGCGCAGGTGCCCCTCGGACGCGGCTGTACCTACGATGATGTGTGCAATCTGGTGGTCTTTCTCGCCTCCGATGAAGCCAGCTACATCACTGGCGAAGCCATTCGGGTAGCAGGCGGGCAGCTCTAAGTTGGGTATAATCGGCTCAGCGGAGGTAGGCGGTATGCGACTCATCGAGCGTCTCAAAGGCAAAATCCACATGGCGCGGGTCACTGAGGCACGGCTGGATTATGTGGGCAGCATCGCCATCGATGAAGAGCTAATGGACGCCGTGGGGATTGAACCCGGTGAGATGGTGCATGTGTGGGTTATGGATAATGGAGAGCGGTTCCAGACCTATGCGGTGCCGGCACCGCCGGGGTCGGGTGAGGTAGCTGTCTATGGTGCCGCCGCCCATCGCGCCCAAAAAGGACACCGTCTCATCATCGCGGCGACCTGCTGGACGGACGAGTGGGTGGAACCCCGCATGGTGCTGGTCAACGAGAAGAATCAAATCGTCCAGTACCTACCCTTCCAGGCGCAGGCGATCCCCGTGGAGCTGTCCTGAGGATTGGTATAATCGATTAGGTGGCGACGGAACAAAAAGATGAGGCTGCGCGCAATCCTGTTTGATATCGATGGCACGCTGATCGACACAGTAGAGTTGATTACACAGGCTTTGAACTATACCTATCGCAAGCACCTGGGCATCGAGTTGCCCAAAGAGGAGTTGAGACGACTGATCGGGCTGCCGCTGAAAACACAGATGCACTATCTGGATGAACAAGTGGCACATCCAGTGGATCACGAGGCGATGGAGGCAGACGAGATGGACTATTACGAAAGGCATCGCCATCTGGAGCGGGTGGTGCCGGAGGTGGTGGAGGCGGTTCGCGAGGCACACCGACGCGGGTATCGCACCGCACTGGTCACCTCCAAAAACCGCATGGAACTCAAAAATGTGCTGCCGCGCCTCTGTCTGGATTCAGTTGTAGATACCATCGTCTCAGCAGATGATTCACCACGCCCGAAGCCAGCCCCCGACCCGGTGCTGACCGCGCTCCAGCGGCTGCAGGTACACCCTGAAGAAGCTCTTTTTATTGGCGACACGGTGTTCGATATCACCTGTGGGCGTGCAGCGGGTGTGCAGGTCGGTGCAGTGGGCTGGGGAGCGCATCTGCCAGACGACCTCAGAGCGGCACAGCCCGACCACTACTTTGAAACGCCTGAGGAACTGCTGAACTGGGTTCGACAACTGCCTGAACGGAACAACGATGGCAAGGCGCAAGAAGACGATTTCATCTGAAGAACCCACGATCACTCAGCCTATCGAGCCTGAGAAGCCGAAGCGCCGACGAAAAAAGACGGAAACCGCCCCTGCGGCGGAACTTATCGAGCAGGCTGTGATCGAGGAGACCGCTCAGGAGATACCTGAGCCGGCATCTGTGGCGCCGACAGAGACACCCGCCAAGCGTCGGCGCACTCGTTCGCGGACGAAAGCGGCTCCCGTCACGCCTGCTGCTGGCACCGAAGTAGACACCATCCCGCCCATCCCTATTGTGGAGGAAGCCGCAGCAGAACCTGCTCTACCCGCTCCTATTGTTGAGGAAGTGGTGATGGAGCCGACTCCGCCCACGCCCGTTGCGGAGGAGGTGGCGGCGGATTTGGCTCCGCTTGCTGCGCTGGAGGCTCACGAAGTAGTGGAAACCGACATCGAGGTGAAGCCTGCTCCCAAGCGACGCGCCCGTCGGCGCAAAGCTGAGCCGGAAGCAAGCATCGTGGAGACACCTCCCGAACCCGTTGCCGAGCCAACACCGACGCTCCTGGAGGATAAGGTCGTGCTGGAAGCGCTGCCCGAGCCTGTGATTATCATTCGCCACCCGCTGGCACGGGTTCACTTCCATAGGGGCGTTCCCTATCTTACCTTTGGGGAGCGCGTGCTCCAGCCCCAGCTCTTTTTCGGCAATCCCCACACGCCCGAAGCCGCCACGCGCGTGCATCAGCAGATGCAGCTCGCCAGCGAAGCCGGGATTTCCCTGTTCGCCTTGCTCATCCCGCTGCCCGTCCGCACCACAGGCGCCCTCGAAGCGTTCGACTCGATCCGCTACTGGACGGCACTCGCCCGCGAGGTGAACCCCGATGCGCTGCTGCTCTGGCGGATTGTGCCTGTGCCTGTGGGCAACTGGCGGGCGGAGTTCTCCGAAGCGGTGATTCGGTTCGCTGATGGCACGGTGGGCGGTCCTTCGGTCTGCGCCGACCGCTGGTGGGAGATCGTGCAGGCGCAATTGACCGAGCTGGCGCGTCTGGTGGAGCAGGAAGAGGAGGGCGCCTACACGCTGGGCTATCATCTCGACTGGGGCGAATGGTTCCTGCCCGAATCGGCAGGCTACGACACCAGTGAAGCCGCGACTCAGGCGTTCCGTGAATGGCTAAGACGCCACTTCCGCAACGATACGGTGAGCTTGCGCGCCAGCTGGTTCAACGGGGAGGTCAGCTTCGGGACAGCCACCGTCCCCGCTTTTGTACCGAATGCTCCACTGACCAAGCGCCAGTTCTACGACCCGCGCCGTGAGGGACGCTGGATCGATTACCACCAGTTCATTGCCGAGGCGACTGCTCGGCGGATTCTCAGCCTGGCGCGCGCAGTCAAAGAGGCGTGTCATCGGCGCTGTTTAGTCGGCGCGTCCTATGGCTATGTGCTGGAGTGGCGCCATCCCCATTCAGGACATCTGGCACTGGGCATGCTACTCCAAAGCGAGGATATCGATTTTCTCTCAGCGCCCATCACCTATGCCGATCGCTTGCCTGGCGGGGTGGGGGCATGCCCCGTGCCAGTCGAATCGGTGCACCTGCATCATAAGCTGTTCCTTGCTGAGGAGGATTATCGCACGCCGTTCGGCAAGGTGATGCGCTTGGATCAGCCCGCGACGGAGCATTCGCTGACAGCGGGCACGGGCAGCGAGGAGGACTACAACCCGCCGTTGCGCTCGGCGGATGCGGTGGCGCAGGTGCAGAACCGCTCCGCGATGCAGGCACTGGTGCATGGTTTTGGCGAAGCGTGGATGGATCTCTGGGGTGAGGGCTGGTTGATGCATCCCGCCATCTGGGAGCGGCTGGCGGGCTGGCAACAGTGGTGGGCGATGCGCGCACGGGTGGGGCAGGTGGAACCCGATTTGGCAGTGATTGTCGACCCGATGAGCCTGAGCTATGTGCGGGTCGGCTCGCCGCTTATTCAGCAGGTGGTTGTCCAAGCGCGTGAAGCTGTGACCCGATCAGGCATCTCCTTTGGCTTCTATTTGCTGGACGATGTGGTGCGGCGCGATTTTCCGCGCTCGCGCCTGGTGCTGTTCCTGAACGCCTGGAATATCAAGCCGTCGGTACGCGAGGCGATACGGCGACGCCTGCAGCGGGATGGACGCACCCTCATCTGGCTCTATGCCGCATCGCTGTTCGACAACCACCGCCACACGCTGGAAACCGCGCGCGAGGTGACGGGCATAGCACTGGCGTTGCAACCTTGGGCGAGCATGCAAGGCTCACAGATTATCAACCCGCTCCATCCAATAGCACGCCAGATGAAAAGGGACAAACTCGGCATTCAGCAGCGCTGGGAGCCATCCTTCTACGCGCTTGATACCACTGACAAGTGTCAGGTGATTGGCGAATATATCGAAACAGGTCTCCCCTCACTCGCTGTTGCTGAACACGATAACTGGCGGGCGGTCTTCATCGGGGAACGGCTGCTTACACCTGAGCTGCTGCGTGGGATTGCGAATTGGGCAGGCGTGCATGTGTGGTGCGTGACCAACGATGTGGTGCATATACGCCCGCCCTTTGTGCATCTGCATGCCAGTCGTGGGGGTGAGAAGTCCCTGAACCTGCCGATGCCGCTTTGCCTCTACGACTTGACCGACGGCGTGTGGGTCGCCGAGGAGGTGCATGAATATCGGCTCGGCATGAACGAGGGCGAGAGCCGCCTGTTCCTTGTGGGCACGCGGGCAACAATTGAGGCACTGCTGACAGGTGAAGGCGAGATTGAGGAGCCACTGCCCCTCCCAGTTTCTCCACCACAACCTGCGGAGGAGCTACCCGAAGCGTTGACTGCTATAGTGGATGAGGAGGCAACAGCGCTGGTGCAACCCCTTGTAGTGCCGAGTGCATCTCTCAGCGAGCCGAAAGAGGCGAAAACGGGCAAACGCCAGCGTGCCAAGAAATCCAAGCAGGCACCCTCAGCACCGCCTGCGGACGACTTGCTTCAAACCATCCGCTGGCGCAAACAGTCCACTGAGTGATTACCTATGGTGGCGAAACGGATTATCCCCTGTCTGGATGTGCGGAACGGGCGCGTGGTCAAAGGGGTGAACTTTGTCAACCTGCGTGACGCGGGCGACCCAGTGGAACTCGCCGCGCTCTACGACCGGGAAGGCGCTGATGAGCTGGTCTTTCTGGATATTACAGCCAGCCATGAGCGGCGTGCGCCCCTGTTCGAGCTGGCAGCGCGCGTGGCGGAGCAGGTGTTTATCCCCTTTACAGTGGGGGGTGGCATCCGCACCTTGGAGGACATCCGCGCCATCCTCAAGGCAGGCGCGGATAAAGTAAGCCTCAACACGATAGCCGTAGAGAACCCTGCGCTCATCACCGAGGCGGCGGAACGGTTCGGCAGCCAGTGCATCGTAATAGCCATCGATGCCCGCTGGGATGGCACGCGCTACGAGGTCTACACGCATGGCGGACGGCGGTCAACGGGACTGGATGCAGTGGAATGGGCACAGGAGGTGGTACAACGCGGTGCGGGTGAAATCCTGCTAACCAGCATCGATAGGGACGGCACTCAGGCGGGCTACGACCTCGCGCTGACCCGCGCGGTGGCAGAGGCGGTGCGTGTGCCGGTGATCGCTTCGGGTGGTGCGGGCACACCCGAACATCTGTACGAGGCGCTGACCACAGGCAAAGCCTCCGCCGTGCTGGTCGCCTCTATCGTGCACGATGGGCATTACCGCATCCGCGAGCTAAAGGAGTATCTGCATGGGCGTGGCGTGGCGGTTAGACCTCTGTATGACCCAGGAACGGCTTGAGCCGTATCGCTTTTGGAAACCCAGTTGATATGAGGCTTTACCCCGCGCGCAGGTCCGATTGCTCCAACACTGCTTGCGCCTGCCTCTCTCGATAGGCGCGCAACGCCTCGCGGTATTGGGGGTACTTGTTTGCCAGAATTGCCACCGCGAACAGCGCAGCGTTAACGGCTCCCGCCCTGCCAATCGCGAAGGTGGCTACGGGCACGCCCGCGGGCATCTGCACGATGGAGAGCAGCGAGTCGAGACCACCTAACGCCCTCGTCTCCATCGGCACGCCCAGCACAGGCAGCGTGGTCTTTGCTGCGATAACGCCAGGCAGGTGCGCCGCCCCACCTGCAGCTGCGATAAACACCTCCACACCGCGCGATTCGGCGTCGCGGATATACTCAAAGAGCGCGTCGGGCGTGCGGTGCGCCGACAGCGCCCGTGCCTCGCAAGGCACGCCTAACTCCTCCAGCGTCTGCACCGCATGCTGCATCGTCTCCCAATCGGAACGCGAACCCATAATCACAGCCACCAGCGGACTCATAGCCCTTCAAGGATACCCCAAATCATGCGGGGACAATAAAATAACCCAACTCGCCACCTGTCGCCTTTGAGCAGGCGAGATTCCTCGCTTCGCTCGGAATGACAACGCTTTCGCTCGGAATAACAGGGCGTTTTATGCGGCAGTGAACATGTCATTCCGAGCCGAAGGCGAGGAATCTCAGATAGGTAGCAAGGTTGGGTTAAAATAAATATATGCCGGGGCAAAGGAGTTTGCCCCGGCACTCTCAGTCCTGCCTTCGCAGTGGCAGGTTATTTCTCGACCTGCACCTGCACCACCTTCGGCTTGGCAGCCTCCGCCTTCGGCAGACGAATCTCCAGGACGCCGTTGCGGTAGACCGCCTTCACCTTCTTCTCGTCGATGGCGGTTGGCACGGTGTAGGATACGGTGAACTTGCCATACCCGCCCATGCGGCTCACATAGTGCGCCGTCACATTCTCGCCTTCCAGCAGTGGCTTGCGCTCACCCGAGACCGTCACCGTGCCGTCAGCGATCTCCACATGCAGGTCCTTTTCGCTGACACCCGGCGCCGTGACGAACATCACGAACTCATCAGGCGTCTCGTAGACATCCAGCGCCGGCGAGAATTCGAACGCCTCCGCCGTGCGGACAGGTCGTAGGTCGAAGAATCGGTTGAACAGCTCGTCGATCTCGCGTCGGAACTGCTCCAGCTCCCGGAACGGGTTCCAAGCAACTACCGCATGCTCTGGCTCGCGTCGTACCAAGCTTCGCATCGTTTTACACCTCCTTGTTCTGATTGAGTGTTTACTTGGAAGGTCTCTTGAGTACCTTCCACTCAGGTTATACGGAAGGGGCTTCTAAAAAGTTCCCACGGGGAGGGGAAATTGCGCATTCGATCAGAAAGGGTACAATAGCACGGTGGGGATAAAGGCGATGGTGTGCATGCGCTGTGAGCATCCCGTAGGGGAGGGCGCTCACTACTGCTCCCACTGCGGGGCGCCTGTTGAGCATGTGGATGTGCCGAACTGGCGGCGTGACCGGGCGGAGCGCCTGCTGCGTGAGGCGTTGAGCCTGAGTGAACAGGGACGCTACGAGGAGGCGCTGCTGGCATGTGAGGGCGCACTGGCACTGGAACCTGAGATGCTGCCTGCTCTCTCGCTCAAGGCGCTATTGCACGAGAAGCGTGGGCAAATTGAGCAGGCGATCGAAGCCTACCAGCGTGTGGTGCAACTGAACCCGCTGAGCGTGTCGGAGCGGGCGAGGCTGGAGGCGTTGCGTCGTCAGCCACGAGCGATAGTACGGATGCAAGCTCCCGCTCCTCGCCCGCTCTGGGTGGAGGCGTTGCCTGCAGTGCTGGCATTTATTGGGGCGGGGGTTGTGCTGGTGGTGGGGTTAGTTGCGATTTTGCGTCTGAGTGCGCCCTCTGCACCATCGGCCTCGCCCGCACCACCCGCTTCCGAATCGGCATCCGCACCTTCATCCGCCGTGCAGCCCTCGTCGCCATCACCCATGCCTGCTCAACCCGAAGCGACCTCACCCGCTGTGCCCCCTGTGATGGTGGATCCGTCCCGTCTCGCGCTTGCGCCAATCCCCCCACCTCGCGGAGCGATCCCCCCTGCGCCCGCTCCCTCTGAAAAACCACCTCTCTCCGGTAAGCCTGATCAGGTGAGCAAGCCCAACAGCTCCTCCGCCGAGCAGGGCAACTTGATGCCTGATGTGGAGGTTCGCGAATCCCAATCGCAAGGTGTGTACGAGATTTATGTGCATAAGGGCGAGGCGAGCGAGGTGGCTCCACCAACTCGTGAAGCGGCTCCGCCGCCTGAAGACCCTCTGGAAATCGCGCGACGCCACCAGATGGCGGGCAACTACCGCGAGGCGATCGAAGCGTACCAACAAGCACTGCCCACCGCCCCCTCCCAAGGCGATGTGCATCAGCAGATCGCTATCTGCTACCTGCGACTGAACGATAAAGCGAATGCTCGCCTCCACTTCCAACAGGCGATTCAAGCCTATCAGCTGCAGATCCAGCGCGGGCAGGATGTGCCCGCGGCTCAGGAGGGCATCCGCGCCTGTGAGCAGGGGTTGAAATTATGCGACTAATTGCCTGGCTGCTGGTCTTGGTCGTTTTGTGGAGCGTCGTGCCCGCGTGGGCAGATCGCCCGCTGGTGTTAGTCGCACAGGTACACGCCCCACCTAAAGATGCGGAGCCAGAGCGCTATGACCCCCATCTCGACATCACCCCTCACCTGACACGCTACCTCAAGGAGTTGCGCAAGCTGGAGGTTATTGCCTATGACCCGAAACATCCGACTGTCCAGCGATTTGCCTATGAGAAGAAGCTGGAGCGCAACGCCCTTGAGCGACCCGATACCGCGCTGCTTCTGCAAATTGGGCGTGCCTTTGGGGCGACCTATGTGCTGGTGGTGCGTTGTGCCCGCCCTCAGGAGAGCCTGCTGCTGGAGTACCAAGCGGAGCTATGGCAGCCTGGGCAGCGTGCGCCGCTCTGGCAACACTCTGGCAATCAGCGGGTGCTGACTCGCGATTCGGGGATTGATGCCTCGTTGCAGTCGCTGGCACGCACGCTCGCTGTGCGCCTGAACGAGGAGGTATGGAGCAACTTGCCCACCTTACCAGAAACACCTCTGTCACCACCTTCCCCCTCGCGGGAAAAGCCTTCGCCTTCATCAGGGGATAAGGTCAACACTGGGGAAATTGACCTAAACAAACTCCTTAGTGAGGGGCGGTTGAGCGAGGCGTTGCCTCTGTTGCGCGCTGCCGTCAATCAGAACTCGTTGGATGCCACCCTGCGCATCCAGCTGATCGAACTCTATCAGCAACTTGGCTTGAATGAGGCGGCGCTGGAGGAGTGCGAACGCGCCCTGCGCCTGATGCCTCAGAACGAGCGGCTTGTGCAGCTGTGGGCGCGCCTGATGCAGGCGCAAGGGCGGGTTGCTGAGGCAATTCAAACCCTGCAAACCATGCTGGAAACGGCAAAATCAGGCTCTGCTGCGTCCAGTCTGAGGCTGGTGCTGTTCGATTTGCAGTTGCTGGCAGGCGATTTTGCAGGGGCGGAGGCAACGCTCAGCTCGCTACATCCCGCCGATTCGCCAGAGGTGCGCTGGCGTGCCTATCTGATGCAGGGCGTCAAACGCCAGTTCAATAAGACACAGGAACCTATCCCGCTGACCCGTGATCGGCTGCCTGGGCTGCTTCTTGTGGCGAACGGCGCGATGAACGACCTGGCTAACGAGCTGCTGAACCTAAAGCGGTTGGCAAGCGACCCTTCCCCTGATTGGAAAGCGCTGCGCCAGCGTGGCGAGCAGATGGTGATTCACGCACTCGATTTTGGTGCGTGGCTCAGTCGGCTCCAGCCTGATGAGGCGACACGCGCGTTATGTGCCCACCTCCAGTTTGGTGCCCATTTGATGGGGCAGGCAGCGCAACAGATGGCGCGCTACCTGCTGTTCCGTAAAGCGGAGGACCTGGAGAACGCCACGCTGCTCCGTGCCGAAGCGCTGCGTGAACTGGCGGAGGTTGCCCGCCTAAGTGAAGCCGACAAGTAGCGATGCCCGATCTCTCCATTATCGTCGTGAGCTATAACACGCGCGAGCTGCTGCGCGAATGCCTCCAATCGCTGTGCTGCGAGACGGAGATAGACACTCATCCTCCCTCTTTGCAAGCATGCGAGGTGATTGTGGTTGACAACGCCTCCTCAGATGGCAGCGCGGAGATGGTACGGCGCGAGTTCCCTACGGTACGCCTGATTGCGAATGCGGAAAACAAAGGCTTTGGCGCGGCGTGTAATCAAGGCTTGCAGGTGGCGCGGGGACGCTATCTGCTTATTTTGAACGCCGATGTGCGAGCGATGCCGGGCGCACTGACGCGGCTGGTGGAATTCATGGACGCGCATCCCGAGGCGGTGGCTTGTGGGGGGCAGCTGCGCTATCCTGATGGGCGCATTCAGCCCTCCTGCGCGAGTGAGCTGACCTTGTGGGCGGTCTTTTG
>JBCNVA010000053.1:0-2994 GCA_039630445.1 Armatimonadota bacterium | reverse complement strand
TGGAGGTTGGTGACGATGGCAAGACCGGTTACGCTGTTCACGGGGCAGTGGGCAGACCTGCCCCTTGAGACGATGGCGCAAAAGGCGAAAGAGTTCGGCTACGATGGGCTGGAACTCGCCTGCTGGGGCGACCACTTCGATGTCGAAAAGGCATTAACCGATGAGCGATATTGCGAATCGCGCTGGGAGATCCTGACCCGCTACGGGCTGAAATGCTTCGCGATTAGCAACCATCTGGTGGGTCAGGCGGTGTGCGACCCGATCGATGAGCGCCATCGGGCGATTCTGCCCCCGCGCGTGTGGGGCGACGGCAACCCAGAGGGGGTACGCCAGCGCGCCGCCGAGGAGATGAAAAACACCGCCCGCGCCGCCCGCCGATTCTTCAACTTGGCTCCGCCCGAAGTCAAGCAGCAGCTGACGCGCGTGGTGGTCAACGGCTTCACGGGCAGCAGCATCTGGCAGTATCTCTACGCCTTTCCGCCCAATCCGCCTGACCTGGTGGAGCGCGGCTTCGCCGATTTCGCCACCCGCTGGAAGCCCATCCTGGATGTGTTCGCGCAGGAGGATGTCTACTTCGCGCTGGAGGTGCATCCGACCGAGATTGCCTTCGATATCGTGACAGCGGAGCGGGCGATCGAAGCGGTGAACGGGCATCCACACTTCGGCTTCAACTATGATCCCAGCCACCTTGGCTACCAGGGCGTGGACTATGTGGCGTTCATTCGGCGATTCCGCGACCGCATTTTCCATATGCATGTCAAGGATGTCTGGTGGTCGGAAGTGCCGCGCCTGTCGGGCGTGTTCGGCGGGCATCTGAACTTCGGCGATTCGCGCCGCTACTGGGACTTCCGCTCGCCCGGGCGAGGCTGCATCAACTTCGAGGAGATTATCCGCGCCCTGAACGAGATCGGCTATCGCGGACCGCTCTCGGTTGAGTGGGAGGATAACGGCATGGATCGCGAGCACGGGGCGCGTGAGGCGTGCCAGTTCGTGCGCCGACTCGATTTTGAACCCTCCCGCCTGAGCTTCGAAGCGGCGTTCGAACGGTAGCCTGTCCTCTTCACGGCGAAGAGGAGGTGGAGATGAAAGTGGAGTGCCCGCCTTGGGGCAATCTCAGAGCTAAGCGTGGCTTAGAGATTGCCCATAGGGACGGCTGAAGCCCTTCCTGAACAAACGAAGCTGCCTGCGCGGGCTAAACATCCACGCAGTTCAGCTCATGGGCGTAGGGATGGCTTTAGCCGTCCCATCCAAAAGCAATTTTCGAACACACCCGGGGCTACTCACGGTAAACATCCCTTCGATGCCCTATATCCAAGATCGTCACGGTTCGATTTGTGTCGTCGATTTCATAAATGACGCGGTAGTTGCCTACGCGAATACGCCATCCCTCACGACCCGTGAGTTTGAGGCATCCGTGCGGGCGAGGCTCCTCTGCCAAAGCCCGCAGAGCGTCGCGGACACGCTCGTAAACTTCAGCGGGCAACTTGGCTAACTGCCTCTGGGCGCGTGGTAAGATTTGAACGGTATAACTCATTTGTGGGACTGTTCAATCTCTTGCAACGCTTGTTCCAGTGGAATCGGCGTTTCGCCAGAGGCTTTAGCCGCATCATAGGCGCGAATAGCCTCCAGCTCTTCCAGTGCATCCAGCAGTTGTTGATAAACCTCCCAATCCACTATTACAGCAACACGCTGCCCGTGTTCGTCTACGATATAGCGTTCCCTCAGCGATTGCATCGGTTATCACCTCGTGGAGTATACCTGACCAAGCAAGATAAGACCGTTGGGTACACTCTTGATATGACGACGGATACCCGTGCGAGCGACCTCCAGGCGCAGGTGTGGGCGCTGGACCAACAATACCTGATGCGCACCTACCGGCGCCAGCCTGCGCTGTTTGTGCGGGGTGAAGGCGCGTTTCTCTACGATTCGGAGGGCAACCGCTATCTCGATTTTCTGGCGGGCGTTGCTGTGTGCAGCGTGGGGCACTGCCATCCCCATCTGGTCGCCCGCATCCAGCAGCAGGCAGAGAGGCTGATGCACATCAGCAACCTGTTGCTGAGCGAGCCGCAGGCACGGCTGGCAGCCCGACTGTGCGAGTTGACGGGGATGGAACGCGCCTTTTTCTGCAACTGTGGCGCGGAAGCGTGCGAAACCGCCATCAAAATCGCCCGCAAGTTCGCCAACACGCATAAAGGCACGCCCGACTATGAGATCTTGGTGCTGGACGGCAGCTTCCACGGGCGCACGATGGGCGCGATTTCGGCGACGATCCAGCCGAAATATCAGCAGCCATTTGTGCCACTGCTGCCTGGCTTTCGCGCCCTGCCCCGTAACGACCTGCATGCGCTGCGAGAGGCGTTCAGCGAGCGCACTGCTGCTATCTTGCTTGAGCCGATTCAGGGCGAGAGCGGAGTGAACCCACTCACCGACGAGTACCTGCTGGAGACGCAGGCGCTCTGCCAGCGCCATCACGCGCTGCTGATTGTCGACGAGGTGCAGACAGGCATGGGGCGCACGGGCAAATGGTTCGCCTACCAGCATCTGGGGCTGATGCCCGATGTGGTCACGCTGGCGAAGGGGCTTGGGGGCGGCTTCCCTGTTGGTGCGTGTCTGGCGCGGGGTGTCGCTGCCGAAATCCTGCAGGTGGGCGATCACGGCTCCACCTTCGGGGGCAACCCCTTGGCATGCACCGCCGCGCTCGCAACCATAGAAATCATCGAGCGGGAGAATCTGTGCGAGCAAGCCGCACGGGTAGGCAACTACCTGCAGGAACGGCTGCGCGAACTGCAACGGAACGGCGCGCCCATTCAGGAGGTACGCGGACGCGGCTTGCTGGTCGGCGTGCAACTGACCGAACCGATCGCCCGCCCCGTCGTGGACAAGGCGTTCGCCAAACGGCTCATCATCAACCCTGTGGGCGATTGGATTTTGCGCCTTGCACCCCCGCTGGTCATTACCGAGCGCGAAGTGGATGCAGCGATGGAGATCTTGCAG
>JBCNVA010000052.1:0-27419 GCA_039630445.1 Armatimonadota bacterium | reverse complement strand
CAGCCGACGCAGTTGCTCGCTCTCCATCTGGCGAAAGCATGGCTCGCCATGCTGCGCGAAAATCTCGGCGATGCGCATGCCCGCTGCCGACTCGATCAGGGCATCCAGATCGTAGAAGGGACACTCCAGCTGCTGAGCGAGCGTGCGCCCGGCGACGCTTTTGCCCGCGCCCATGTTGCCTGTCAGAAAGACGAAGCGCATTACTACAATAAAATTCAGCAGGGGTCTATCTCACCCCTGCTGAGAAGGGCTTCGCATGCAGAAGGAACCCCTCTTATGGGGTCAAGCCTCCACCTGTTTGCGGATCATCCTCGATAATTGAGGCGGTTAGAAAGATAAGCAGCTCGTTCTCCACGACGTTGCGATCCTTCTTGCGGAAGAAGGGTCCCAGTAATGGCAGGTCGCCCAAAATAGGCACCTTGATGGTGGTATCGGCGTTGCTGCGACTGATTAAGCCACCCAGCACGATGGTCTCGCCATTTTTCACCCGTCGAAGCGTGAGCACGCCCTGCTGGCTGAACACAGGCAGTGACTGCGTGCCGACAGTCACACGCCCCGTAACGGTGAAAATCTGTGGAAAGATGTACATCGTGATAGTGCCATCCGCATTAATTCGGGGCGTCACAGACAAAGAGCTTGGGAATTGGATGAGCTGCGGCACACTGAAAACGGTCGGGCGCCCATTCTGGTCGAAGATAACCGTCTGGAACTCAATGTAGTCGTTGGTAGTGAAGAAGACAGATGCAGGCGCGTTGTTCATCGTGGTGACGATAGGGGCGTTGACCACGCGCCCACGCGCCTGGCTAATCAGCACGCGAAGATTAGCAGCGAGATTCCCTGTGGCGTAGTTGACAAAGACAGGCGCAGCGCGATCGGCAAACCCCGTGGCGCCCGCTGTGAGGTTCACTCGCGCCAGGTTCCAGTCGATGCCGAACTTCTCAATATCGGTGCGTGAGACGGTGACAAACTCGGCACGGATCAGCACCTGCTTGGGGGCGATGTCCAGGAAGCGCAGAATACGCCGGATATACTCAACAGCTTCCGGGGTACCCTGCACAATCAGCGAGTTATCAGCATCATTCGCAAAAATGCCCTGCAGCCCCTCAGGCTGAAAGATGGTGATACCTGCGCCTGGCTGACCGAAGCCGCCCGGACCGCCCGGCTGACCGAAGCCACCCGGACCACCTGGCTGACCAAAGCCGCCGGGCTGACCAAAGCCACCGGGCTGACCAAAGCCCCGTCCGCCGCGCCCGCCAGCGAACTGACCTTCTCCACTCTCCACCGCTGGCTGGGGCGAATTAGGGGGAGTGGCATTATATGGCACCACTGGGGTGCCGTCGAACCGTAGCGGAACTGCGGGCGGTACAGGTAGGTTGCGAGCTGGCGAGAAGGCGTCGAAATTGCGTATCATAAATTCACGCAGCTCGGCGAAGGGGTCGTCGGACATCGTCTCGGTGTAGATAATCCGCTTGATGTCCGAGGGGCGGGCGTAGCGCAGGGGGATGCGTTCCGTGACAATTTGGGGTTTGGGAGCCTCAGGAGCAGGTGACGCAACAACCGCTGACGGCACCTCTTGCTTAGGACGCATCGGTCCGATCACATAGACCCCACTTGCCTCCTTGCGGTAAGTCGCACCCGCTGCCTGACAGATATAACCCAGCGCCTGCTCAAACGGCTTCCGTTCCAGCTTCAGGAAGCTGATTTTCTTGTAGGGCACGTCGGTCGGTTCAAACACCACCTCCACATTCGCCTGCTGGGCAATTGCGCGTACCGCGCTGATGAGGTCGGCATCCATCAGGTTCACAGTGACCAGATCCTCTGTGCCCCAGGCAAACAGGTTGACCAATCCTGCTAATGCGGTTGCAACCGCGATCCGTCGCATCTTTTTTCTCATCGTGCCTGTCCTCCTCCAGCTAATCCCACAGTAGGGGCTGAGGGGGAAGATTCAGCCCCCGCAAGATAGAAAGGTGGGAACGGTTCGCTTAGCGTCCGAAGCCGCCACCAAAGCCGCCTCCCCCGCGTCCAAAGCCGCCCCCGCCGAAGCCACCTCCGCCGGGGAAGCCGCCAAAGCCGCCGCCAAAGCCGCCAAAGCCACCAAAACCGCCAAAGCCGCCAAAACCGCCCCCGAAACCGCCGGGGAAGCCACCAAAGCCACCAAAACCACCGCCCGGAAAGCCGCCGAAACCACCAAAACCGCCAAAGCCACCAAAGCCGCCAAAGCCGCCAAAACCACCGCCCAGTACCTGCAGCTGAGCCAAATCGGCTTGCCAGTACTGGTACGTCTGAGCGCCCAGCAGCGTGGCGATTAGGTACGGGTTAGCCGTATTAAGCTGAACCTTTTCGGGCAGGTTGACCTGAGGGGCAGCCTCCTCAGGGGCTAGTCCAGGCGCCGGAGCCGTCGGCTCCTCGGGCTTGCGCACTGTGACATAGTACACGCCATTCTCGATGCGATAGGTTAGATCGAGCTGGCGCAAAATGGTGTTCAGGGCCACTTCGAACGGCACATCGGTCAACGAGACCGTCACGGTGCCCTGCACCTGCGGATCGATGGAGTAGTTCGCGCCAACGCTTTCGAACAGCTGCTTCAGCACATAGCGGATATCCGCCTGGTCATACTTGACGGTGACTTTCTTTTGCGACAGGTCAGGCTGTCCGCCCTCCTGCGCGAATGCGACGGCTCCACTGAGCAGCAGCCCGCTTACAATCAGCCATAACAGTTTCCGTGTCATCGGTTCTCCACCTCCATAAAGTTATACGCTTCGGACGCGGTGATGTTTCATGCCGTTAGATTCCAGGCGCGCCGCCCCCGCGGGGACCGCGTCCTCCCGCGGGCGCACCGATTCCTGGCGCGGGTGCGCCCACTCCGGGTGTGCCGGGTGCGCCTGGTCCCCTGCCAGGTGCCGCTGCACCGCCACCTGTCGCCACACCGGGCGGCTCATAGGGCACACGCACCTCGCGTGGATTCCCTTTCGACCGCCGCAGGATAACTCCTTCTGGCGTGATGGCTGCCACCCGAAATTCGCCGACCATATCGCCCGGATAGACAATCTGGGGCAGCTCGCCCTCCTGTTCCAGAATGGCGGAAACGGTCTGACCCAGAATGATACCTGCCACGCGCCGCTTTGGCTGAGGCTCATAAGGTTCAGGAATCTCTACCTTAGGCGGTGGCGGGGGGCTGGCGACCACCACAAACGGGGCGCGGGTAAAAGCGTCCGCCTGCATCGCCTCCACCTCCTCAGGCAGCAAGGCGAAGGGATCCTTACGCGGGCGAACCGCTGGCTTAGGTTGAGCCGGCTGCGGCGGTGGCGTCATCGCAATCGTCGGAGGCTGACCGCCCCTCCCCATATCGGGAGGGGGTATCATAGAAGGTGGTTGCGTCACCGTGGGTGATGGTGGAGGCGGGGTTTCCTCACCACCTCCGCCTGTCAGCATAAAAATCGCTGCGATGGCGATCACCACCAGCAGCACCACCGCGACCGCTAACGCAATCTGCGTTTCTTTTTTCATCGCTGCTTACTCCCTATAAGATTGTACCATGCGACAGGTCTAAATGCTGGGTCCGAACCCGCCAGGGGGTGCGCCCCTCGCGGCAGGTGGGCCACCAAAGCCACCACCCATGCCGCCGGGCATCGCGCCGCCCGCGCCCCCACCCGTACCCGAGGGTACAGGCGGACCTGCTGGTCCTTTGGGGTAGACGAACACCGTCAGAGTGTAGCTGCCTATCAGGTTCGGGCTGGTGCCCTGAACCGTCAAGCCATCAACCAGCACCAGCAGGTTGGGCACTTCGTTCCATTTGCGCACATGATTTAGCAGTGCTTCAAAGGAGGAGGCGCGCACCTGCACCTGCCCGATGGGGAACACCAGCGCCAGCGACGGGATCTGGTTCGGATCGGTAGGCGGACCAGGCAGCTGCACCGTATAGAGGGGTACCACGCCAGTTTTGACGGGCCACGCCTCCAGCTTCTTGCCGATTTCGCGCACCATGTCGTGCCACTGCACCCAGGCTTGCAGGCGGTTGGAAAGGTCAATCGTGTTTTTGGGCATGCGCCGCTGCTGGATCACCATGAGTGCCGCCTCCGCCTCCTTCACCTTGTTCTCGGCAGCGCGCACCAACGCCTGCGCCTGCGGGATCATGGCGACCTTCTGGCGCAGGCTCTCGTTATAGGTTTCATGGTAAGCGATGTTCTGCGCCGTGGGGCGAATGCCCAACAGATAGATGGCAGCTGCCACGACAATTGTCGAGACCAGCCCGATAGAGACCTTCGCAAAGAGGGTCAAGCCTTTCATGGTTCGCACTCCTTCAGATACCGACTCCGCCGCCACCTCGGGGTCCCCCGATGCCGGGAGCAGGGGCGGGCATACTGGGCACACCACCCATGCCAGCCCCCAGTCCGCCCAGTCCACCCACGCCACCTGTGCCGAGTTGAAGGGGCGGTTGCGGCGGCGTAATCGGCTCCTTCAAGATGGCGACCACTTGGAACTGCATCAGCCCAGCGGGCGAGCCAGTTTGTTCGGCTGTGCCACCTATGCCGAAGCCAGGCGTAGGAGGTGCACCAAATGAGGGTGGTGCAGCGGGCGCACCCGTGCCTGCGCCCACCAAGCCGCCGATGATTGGCCCAGGCGGCGCACCACCCATACCACCCATGCCACCCAAGCCGGGCGCAAAGCCACCACCTGTCCCACCACCTGTCGCATAGCCCGGCGTCTGCGTGGTCAAGTTCACCGCGCTGAACAGCGGGCACTCATACATCGTCTGCAGATACAGCCCGATCTCTTTGGGACCCTTCGCAAACGCCGTGATTTGCAACTGGTTGCCCTGCGCGACCTGCAGCTGCACATAGCGCACACGCGGTGAAGTGTATTGCGCCACTTGACTGTAAAGTTCAGGATAGCGCGGATTGTGACGCTGCACCATTTTGACCCATTCCGATTTGGCTAAGGTCACTCGCGCCATCTCAATCTGCTGCTGCGCTTGCTGCACATATTGATCGACCTGCTGGGCTTGAATCTCCAGAGTGTCCTTCTCCTCCTGCAGTTCCGCCAGACGGCTCTGGGTCTGGATCATCCAGAACACCATCGCCGCGTTGACCACCACAAACAGCACCACCAGCAGCGCCACAATCTGCTTGTTAATCTTGCGCTGGCGTACATAATCGGGTACAAGGTTCAGTTTCATCGTCCGCTTGCCTCCTCAAAAGCAGGGATGCATCCCCATGCCGATTGCGACGGCGAGCAGGTGCGCATGCGCGGCGACATATTCGGGTCCGTGCCGCTTCACATGCAGATGCACGCCGCGCAATGGGTTCGCCACCGCGGTCGGGATACCGATGGAATTCGCGATGAACTGATCCAGGTTCGGCATAACCGCCGCGCCTCCGCAAAGCAGGATCTGTTTGATTTCGACATCGGTATGGCGGCTGCGGAAATACTCCACGGAGCGGCGGATCTCGCTCACCAGCTCCTCCAGCAGCGGGTAGATGGCATGAAACACCTGCACCTTGCGGGCGTCAGCGGCAGGTTGTGCCGCAGGCAGCTCTGGTTCGGGTGCGGCGGGTGTTTCGAAAGGTGAAGGGGGTATTTCGGGCGCTTCCGCTTCACCTTCGGGCGTACCCAGCCCCGGAATCGGAGCCGATGCGCCACCTGCAAAGGGCATCCCCGGCGGGATGGTGGGGGCAGGACTGCCTATAGTGGGCGTGTAGAACCCACCACCGGGCACGCCAAACGGCGTGCTGATGGGTATCTGATCCATCAGCACCTCCGCCAGCTGCACTTTCAGCTGCTCCGCCTCCGATTCGGTCACCATCAGCCGCTCGGCGACTGCGCGGGTCATCATGTCGCCGCCGGTAGGCAGCACGCGCGGGAAGCTCAGAAGCCCCCGGTCGTAGATATCGATGGAGGTCGCGCTCGCGCCCAGATTGATCACCACGACGGCGCCATGCTGCATATCGGGTTGGCTGAGGATCAGGCTACGCCCCAGCGCCAGCGGCTCCACATCGATCGCGTACGGCTCTAACCCCACCTTGTCCGCGATGTCGACCAGCCCATCGACGGCATCCTGCTGCGCCACCGCCAGCACCACCTCCATATTCGGGTCTTGCGGGTCTTCGCCCGGACGGTGGATGATTTCGTAGGCGGACTGCACGCGCGTATCCGCAAAGGGGATGTTGCGTTGAATCTCCCAGTCCATGTGGCTGCGCAGTTCGGTGGGGTTCATGCGCGGCACTTCAAGGATGCGCACGACAACCGAATTTTGCCCTGCGATAGAGAACACCGCCTGCTTCGTGCCGATGCCTGTGTCGCTGAGCAGGCGCTTGAGGGCAGCGGCAACCGCATTTTTATCGATTACGCCACCTGCATCCACGGTGCCTTCGGGTGTAGGCGCAATCCCTACATTCGTCAGCACGGGCGGTTTGCCCGCCCGCACCTCCGCCACTTTGATAAAGCGTGTGCCTATATCAATCCCAACGGCTACGCTCGGTTGCTTCGCCATCGTTTTCTCCTGTCTGCATGTCTTAACCCAGGTTGCCCACTTATCTGAGATTCCTCGCCTTCGGCTCGGAATGACAGTGCCTGTTTGTCACCCCGAGCGAAGCGAGGGGTCTCAGATTCCGCTTCGTTATTACAAAGCCAGTCTTGTCATTCCGAGCGAAGCGAGGAATCTTGCCCACTCAAAAATGACCAGTTCGATTCCTGCTGGGCAACTCCTGCTTCGATTCGTGCCCTTTGCCTTCTCTCCTGCCCGGATTGTACCCTACAGGATGGGGCAAGCGCTTATACGCTCCCGCTTTTTTATGAGACGGCAACCGTTCTCAAAAGTCTCGCCCTCTTATCCCTCTCCAAAAAACAGAAGAACTCCCTCGCCTGATGCATCAGGCGAGGGAGCCAGAAAGGGGGTGCGGCGTACGAACAGCCTATCTGCGTCGGCGACGCAGCGCAATCAGCCCCACCAGCCCGCTGCCGAGCGCCAGCATACTCGCCGGCTCCGGCACCCAAAGGGTAATTGCGAGATTATCTCGGTCGCGCGGCAGGCCGAAAGTGCGCGCCTCGTTAATTTCAATGATCCCGTTGCCGTTGGCGTCGCGGTAAAAGGCATCGGGTAAAAGCCCCTGCGTGCCAGGGTTGGGTAAGCGATTCACGATTCCGACGGTCGCGTTATCGGACGCTACACCATTCAGCCGGAGCTTAATCACCACGCCCTTGTTCGGATACGTGTCCAGCACGATGTTTGGAGGCGGAGTAACGGTGACGATATAGGCAGTCGGTCCCGTGGTGGTGATCCCCGTCAGCGTGCCTGAGAAGGGAGTAGCAGGATTGCTGAAGGCAGGATCGGTGCCTGCGCCTGTGGTCGTCCAGAAGTTAAACACCTCGATGGTAAAATCAACCTGGGCGTTGGTCACCGCCGCCGCGATGACCAGAATGAAATCGAGGCGGGTCAGCTCCATCGCGTGGGGCAGGCTCACCCCAATCCCGTCGCCCATGTTGTAGCGCGGTACAGAACCTGTGAAGGTCAGCCCGTCAAGACTAGTGGCTGGGGGACCAGTCGCTGCCCAGATGGTGTCGTAGATACGATATGATTGTGCACTGGCGATGCTGATTGCCAGTCCTACACTAAACACCAGACTCACTAACCGATAACTCACTCTACGCATGTTTCTGACCTCCTTTGGGAGCGTGCCTGCTCACTGCTCCCACCATATAAAGACTCAGAATCCGCCCAAAACCGGACAGGCATCTGCCCTGAAAAAACCGCTCCTTCGGGCGGGCACAGTCAGAAAAAGGAGCCTTTTGGTGGCTTAGCGGGTCTCAGGGACTGTTGTCATCGTCGGCGGGGACGCCGACGCTACGCAGGGCGTATTCATATCGTCGGCGGGGACGCCGACGCTACGCAGGGTGTGTTCGTAGCGTCGGCGTCTCGCCGACGACATCACGGCGCTTGCTCTGCCAATTGGTATAAGCCGACGCAGGTCGGCTTAGTTCGCTCAGGAACGGCTTCAGCCGTCTAAACCCGATTAAACTCACGCTTATACTGCTCGATAATCGCCTCGATTTCGGGCTGCTTGCGGAAGGCGTTCAGTTCCTGCAACAGGTCCTCGCTGAACGCCATCTGCTGGGCAGCGTCGTACAGCGCTTTGAGGGCGCGATAGAGCTTGCCCGCGGCAACAGGATCATAGCGATAGGCAGGAGGCGCGGGCACGAGGCGTGCGCGAATCAGGGTGCGGACCTGATCCATGTCCACCTTTTTGCCGGGGCAGGTTTTGGTGGTGGGCAGCGGTGCCAGCCCGCGTCGCACCAGTTCGTTCACTTCGCGAGGTCCCATCACGATCAGCGCGTCAGGTTCGGCAAGAAACCTCTCCACCAGCCCGTAGCGCTGGAGCATGGCGATCGTGTGCTGGATGCCGCTCTCCAGCTGCTGGGGCGTGAGCGGTGCGATATCGCCATGCCCGGAGAAGCAGAGGTGATAGGTTGTTTCGTTCAACCCTTGCACGGCGGCGGGGATTTTGTCGGGGTCGCGCCCCGGCTCGATCGTGCCGTCGAAGCGGATGACCACATTGTAGCCAATCTCCTTCCAGCCGCGCTCCCGATGCCACTGGTCGATTTGCGCGGCGGTTGTGTCAAACGCTTGCCCGTTGCGCCCGTGCGCCGCCGTGTGCCACACGATGCGTTCTACTCGTCTCATCGTCGTGATCCACTCCCTCTGGAAGGGATGAATCTGACAAATCGGGTAAACTTTGAGTGGGGAGCGGGATGGTGTGGCTGATTGCTCGCGGGGTAGGGCTGGCGGTGGTGGGCTGGCTCCTGGGGGAGAGGGGGTGGACACCTCTGGAGGTTGGGCTGCTCGCGGGTGGCATCGCGCTGCTTGGCGGGCTAATTGGGCTGGAGCGCTGGGCTATCGCGCGGGGCGGTGAAGGGCGAGCGATCGCCCCACTCACGGTGGTAGGGCTACTCTATGACCTCGGACTGGTCAGTGTGCTGATTGGGCTACTGCATCCGATAGAGCAATTGCCGTTGCCCCTGCTCTATCTGCTGCCCGGCGCGCATGTTGCTTGGCGGTTGGGCAGTCTTGGAGGTGTGCTTGCCGCGCTATTGACCCCCGTTGCCTTCTGGCTGACCCGATGGGTGCTTACCCACTCACCCTTGCCCAATACGCCGAGCGACTGGGGCTGGCTGGGTGGACTGGCTGCCAGCGGCTTCCTGCTGGCATGGGTTGCTACGCACGCGGCTTCGGGAGCTGGCACGGTCGCGGAGGAAGTGGACGCCGCGCTGCAGGAGCAGGTTATGCGCGTGCTGGAGGAGAGCGAGGCAGCGCACCGCGAGCTGCGCGCGAGTTATCGCGAATTGGCGTATCATTACCAGCAGTTGCAGCAGGCGCTGGTCACAGCCCAGGACGCGCTGGAGCTGTTCACGATCGCGCCACAGGTCGGCTCGCCAGAGCAGGTCTACCCTATGATGCTGGATCGCTTGCGAGAGCGGTTTCGGGCAGCAGGCGCGGCGCTCTGGCTGGTGGACGAGCAAAAGCTTCAGATTCAGGTGGCGTATGCGTCAGGTACGCTTTCGCGATGGCAGCGCACGCTCAGCGGTAGCGGGGTGCGCCCTGCATGGCAGCACAAAGTCGCGCTGGAAGCGGTGCAGTATCTAAAATCGCTGGCGCGCGATTCGGGTGAGCCGCTGGCGGAGGCGCATCGGCTGGGCGCAAAAGCCGACCCGCGCGTGCTGACCGTGCCGTTGCGCACGCGCACCCGCTACTACGGCGTGCTGGTGCTGGTGGCGGAGGCTCCTACAGGCTTTGAGCCGGGCGTGGAGGCACGCCTGCAGGCGCTGGCGCCCCATTTGACGGCGATTGTGAGCCTCTACGAGCAAATCAGTCTGATGGAGGCGCGCCTGCAGGAGACGCAGCTGCTGCACGACCTGGACAAGCTGCTGTTCACCGCCACCACGCTGGGCGAGATCCCCACGCGCGCCCTCGCCCTTTTGCAGCCTGTGCTGCGTTTTGAGTATGCCCTGCTCGCGCTGCAACGGGGGATAATGTCCCCTGCCCACCTTTCCGAAGGGGGCGAAGGGGTGGCAGGAGAGTCTGAAGGCGAGTTCCAGGTGGTAGCGCGCTGGCGCGAGATGCCCGACATTCTGCCCTACCTCCAGTTCGAGAAGGGCGCTGGACTGCGGGGCTGGCGGGCGACGCGGGCGCGCCCCTTGCTCATCCGCGACACGCAGAACGACCCGCGCGCTGCGCCCGAAATCGTGCAGGCGGGCATCGGCAGCCTGATGCTCGTCGGGCTGTCCACCGGCACGCGCCTGAACGGCTACCTGCTGATGGCGCATGCGCAGCCCGGCTTTTTCACCCATGCCGATTTAGACACGGCGCAGGTGACGGCGACGCACCTCACCCTGCTGATGGAGCGTGCCCGCCTGCTGCACCAGCTGGAGCGGCTTGCCGTGACGGATGGACTTACAGGGCTGTATAACTACCGCCACTTCCAGGAGCGCTATCAGGAGGAGGTGCGCCGCGCCCGCCGCTATCAAACGCCGTTCGCCGTGATGCTTATCGATATGGACAACTTCAAGCAGGTCAACGACCAGTACGGGCACTTGGAAGGCGACTATGTGCTGGTGCAGATTGCCGATTTGATTCGGCGCACGGTGCGCGAAACGGAGTTGATTGCCCGCTACGGGGGCGACGAGTTCGCTATCCTGTTGCCCGCCACCAATCTGCAGGGTGCACGAATTGCTGCCGAACGCCTGCTGCAGGTCATGCGCGCGAGCCGGTTCACCACGACGGAGGGCGAGCCAGTCGCGAATCTGACGCTCAGCATCGGGCTGGCGGCTTACCCTGACAGCAGTCCCAGTCCCGCCGAAATCCTGGAAAAGGCGGACGAAGCCCTCGAAACCGCCAAAAAAACGGGCAGGAATCGCCTCGAAGCGGTTGTATCTTTAGAGTAAAGCGGTCGGACAGCTCTGCCCGATTGGCTTGGGGAGAACCGGGATGAATGGGTTGCTTGTGGAGCAGGCTGAGCAGTATATTCGTCAAGGTAAGGTTCGATGGGCCATCCGCCTGCTACGCCAGGCAGCGGATTCAGGTGAAGCGCCTCTGCTTTGCTATTGCAAACTGGCAGAACTCTATCGGATGCAGCGTCAGTATCAGCGGGCAATCTGGGCGTTGCGCCGGGCGATGCGCCACGCCACCGATCCAGAGCCGTTGCGAGCGCTGCTAATAGAAGTGATGATCGAGAGCGGTGACTGGGAGGGTGTGGTGCAGGAATGCCGCCGCTGGCTGCGCGAATCGCCCGATCACCCTGTCCCCTTAGAGCATCTGATGGATGCTTATTGGCAGCGAATGGAGTTCCTGCAGGCGCTGGAGGTTGCCAATCGGCTGGTGCAGCTTCAGCCGAGTGCGCCCCATTACCGCTTGCGCCGCGCCCGCCTGCTGGACGACATGGGACGCCGCGCGCAAGCGGTAGAGGAGTATCAGCAACTGGTAGCAGATAGCACCGCTCCTATCGAGATCGCCTTTCTGGCGCAACTGGAGCTGGAGCGGCTCGATCACCAGCAGATGGAGGTGTTGATGCCCCTGCTGATGGAGGACCCTGCCTTCCGCCTGGCGTTTCTGCACGACCCGATTGGGGCAGTGCGACAGCGCGGCTTTCGCTTCAGCGCTGCGGGGGAGGAGATGCTCGCTTACTTCCCTGAGGAAATGCGCCAGATGCAGGATCAGGTAAAGCGTTATGGCAGCTACTCCTGAGGTGGTGCAGCGACTGCGGAGCGCGTTAGGCACACGCACGCTGGTGATGGGGGTGCTGAACCTGACGCCTGACAGCTTCTATGACGGGGGGCGATACACCACGCGGGAACGCGCGCTTGCCCACGCCGAGCAGATGATTGCCGACGGCGCCGACATCCTCGATATCGGGGGCGAGTCGACACGCCCCGGTGCCGACCCTGTGCCGCTGGAGGAGGAACTTCGTCGCACCATTCCTATTGTTGAAGCGATTGCCGCGCGCTACCCTATTGCCCTCTCCATCGATACCACCAAGAGCGAGGTGGCGCGGCAGGCGTTGCAGGCAGGCGCCCATATTGTGAACGACATCAGCGGCATGACCTTTGACCCACGCATGCCCGATGTAGTGGCGGAGGCGGGCGCGCTGGTGATCCTGATGCACATCAAGGGCACGCCCAAAACGATGCAGCAGAACCCCACCTATGACGATGTGGTGCGCGAGGTGCGCGACACGCTGGCACAGCATGCCCTCCGCGCCCAACAACGGGGCATCCCGAAAGAGCATATCTGGATTGATCCGGGCATCGGCTTTGGCAAAACGCTGGTGCATAACCTGCAGCTGCTACGCCATCTGCCCGACCTCAAGGCGTTGGGCTATCCCGTGCTGGTGGGCACTTCGCGCAAATCGTTTATCGGGCAGATTCTGGGCGGATTGCCCCCTGAGGAGCGACTGGAGGGCACCTTGGCGACGCTTGCGCTTGCCATCGCTTGGGGGGCTGATGTGGTGCGCGTGCACGATGTGAAGGAAGCCGTGCGCGTTGTCAAGGTTGCAGACGCTTTAGTGCGCGGCATCCCCGCTGAACACCCTGCATAATCAATTCGCCCAGTTCGGGTCCGTTGAAGGAGACAGTTGCCTCATAGCCGCCCCGTTCGTACTCCTCGCGCGTGAGGATGTAGCCGATCCACTCGTTGACGAGAGCGATGGGCACGACATAGCGGAACCCCTGTGCCTGCCCGATGCGCCGCGCCTCCAGCCCCAAGGTCGTGATCGGCTCGCCCGGAAAGCCGACCAGCAGCAAGTCGCCCAGCGCCAGTAGCGACACAGGCGCCTGTGGTGGTACCACCTGGCGCACCAGCTCGTTCAGGAGGCTTTCGGGCACTTTGTATTCGCGCCCCGCCGATTGCTGGAACTCTGGGTGCGGGCGTGCCGGAGGGAGCGTCACCTGCACCTGATAGGTCAGAAGGCGCGGCTTGACAGGCTTCACCTGTTGCAGCAGGCGCAACGCCTGCGCTTTGAGGCGTTCCCCGTACCGCTGCACGCGCTCATGGTCGGTCGTGCCCTCATTTGCGACGGGCGACACATCACCCAGCGCCCCATTCAGGTAGAGTGCGACCGCACCGTTGCCCAGCACCGCCTCCAGCCCGTTCTGCAGCACGCCCGGAAACTCTGCTGAGACCTCCATCATCGTGTGGGGATAGATTGTCGGATGTGCCGCGTAGATGACCAGCACCGCAATCGGCTTGTGGGTGGGCGTGCTGATCCGCGCGACGGTCATCGTTGTGTCCGTTATCTCCCGCCCGCGTCGGTTCCGATTTAGCCCTGGGATTGGCTCGGCATAGAGCGCGAGGCGTGCCGGTTGCATCCGCGCCTGTGCCTGCCGAATCGCCTCGCTCACCCGCGCCGCCGTGAACTGCAAAAACTCTGGCACAAAGGTCGCCACCCCAGGGATTGGGAACCGCATGCGCGCATTCATGCCCATCGCGTCGGGCGCACAGTGGGTGTGGCTGGCAGCCAGAAAGAGCTGGTGGGGCTGCAGGCGTGTCGCCTTCAGTACCTCCTGAGTGAGGCTGCCCGGTGTTAGCAGATGGTCCATCGCGACGATTATCCCCTGCTGATTGCCCAACCGCAACGCCAGCACACGGACATAAATCGGATCGTGCACGCCCGTTGGGGGCATATTGAGCCGCGCGCCATAACCTCCCAACTGCACCCGAATCTTGCCGATGTCGGGCGTGATGTCTACCTTCGACGCACCTGCGTACAAAACGGCTGACTTGCGCATACGCTCCTAATTAGACGCGAGCGTGGCATGCCCTTTAAAATCCCCGTACCTTTGCCGATAATCGAGGCAGGCAAAAGGGTAAGTGGCGAAGTGGCGAAATGGCGAAGTAGCGAAATGGCGAATGGTGAAGTGGAATCGGTCAGCGGTTGGCTACTCGCTAAAAGTCCGACTCGCCACCGGCTGCTTACCCCTCGCCTGAATAACAGGAGGCACAGCGTATGTATGAGGCGTACTGGGGCTTGACGGAGCCACCTTTTACACTGACGCCCGATCCGCGTTTCCTGTATATGAGCAAGGAGCATGAGGACGCGCTGATGATGTTGCACTATACCATCACGCGCAATCGCGGCGCGGGCATGCTCGTGGGCGATATCGGACTGGGCAAAACCACCATCAGCCGCAAACTGCTGGAGCTGCTGGACCCAGTGGAATACAAAATCGTGCTGATTGTCAACCCGCTGTTGACCCCAACGCAGCTTCTGCAGGAGATCTTGCACCAGCTGGGCGTGCCCCTCAAAAGCCGCAACCGACAGGTGCTGGTGCAGACCCTGTTTGACTATCTCCTCCAGCTTTATGAGCATGGGCAGCGCGTGGTGCTGATTGTGGACGAGGCGCATCTCATCCGCTCCGCCAGCACCTTCGAGGAGCTGCGTCTGCTGCTCAACTGCCAGATGAATGACCAGTTCCTGATCAGCTTATTGCTCTTGGGGCAGCTGGAACTGCTCAAAAAGATCGAGCGTGTGCCCGCACTCAAGCAGCGGCTGGCGGTGCGCCACCAGCTGAAGCCATTAGACCAGCAGGAGACCGCCGCGATGATCGAATTTCGCCTGCGCACAGCAGGCTATGCAGGTGAGCGTATTCCCTTCACCCCTGACGCGCTCTATGAACTCTATCAATACACGGGGGGCTATCCCCGCCTGATTTGCCAACTTGCGGATAATGCACTCATCGTCGGCATGGCGGAGCAAGTGAGCCAGATCGACGGCTTCCTGATGCACAGCGTCATAATGGATTTTGAGGGCAAGGAGTGGTGATATGAATTTAGTTGATGCCATTCGGAAAGCCTCGCAACAGCTACGGGTGAACCCGTCACCGTCGGAAGCGATGCCTCCCTCAACGGGCAACACCTCTGCTGCTGACCCCGCAACGCACGCGCACGAGCAAGAGATGCTCCAGACGGTGCATTTCGAGGTGCGGCTAACCAATCAGCAGCTCTATGACCTGCTGAGCTGGTTAGCACGCACGATTCACCCCGTGATGACCTTGCACGAGGCGGCACACTATCTGCGCCTGCGCAAAGCGGAGTTGGAATTGCTCGCGGAGCAGGGCATCATTCCTGCATTCAAGGTGGACGGGCGCTGGCGGTTCCTCAAAAACGCACTGGACGAATGGATGCTGCTGCAACGAGGAAGCGAATACGAGGCACAGCCGACAAAGGAGGAGAGCCATGCCGCGTAAAAGCGAGGCGGTTCTGGCGATGGATGTGGGCAGCACCAGCTTGAAACTATGTGGAGGTACTTTGACCCCTCACAGTTTCGTTGTCGAACGCCTCATCGAGGTGCCGCTTGCCCCTAATACAGTGCGTGAGGGGCTTGTTTTGGAGCCAGATCTGGCGGCGCGGGCACTGCGCACCGCCTTGAACCAGGCGGGCATGCGTCAGCGGTCGGTACTGGTCGCAGTGGGCGGGCCGCAGACGACGGCGCGTCCCGTGCGTCTGCCCCCGATGACGATCGATGCGCTGCGCAAATCGATCCAGTTTGAAGCGGCACGCTATCTGCCCTCCACCGCCGAAGAACACCTGATCGGCTTCGAGGTGCTGCACAGCGCCGAGGACTATCTGGAGGTGCTTCTGGTGGCTGCACCCCGCTCTGTGGTGGATAGCGTAATCAGCATGCTGGAGCAAGCGGGGCTGGATGTGGAGTTGGTCGAGATTCAGCCGTTCGCCAACCTGCGCACGGTGCATGCCTTGCTGCAGGAGGCGATGCCGCATGTGTTCGCCTTGCTGGATATCGGAGGTAGCCATACCCAAATCAGCGTGGTGCAACAGGGCACGCTCGCACTCACCCGCTACATCCCCATCGCGGGCGAGACCCTGACCGCCGCTCTGAAAGGCTATTTCCACCTCTCCGAGGAGGAAGCCAACCACATTAAGCGCTCGCTCAATCTGGAGGAGCTGGTGCAGACCGACATACCCCATGAGAACCCGCCCCTCCGATTGGTGCAGCCGATTCTGGACGAACTGATTCGGGAGATCCGTCGTTCGTTGAACTACTATCAGTCGCAGGTGCAGGCGAGGCATGCGCATGAGGGGCGCATCGAGGGGTTGCTGTTGACAGGGGGTGGCGCCCTGATGCAGGGCATCGCGTCCTACTTCGAGCATCGGCTGGGCATCTCGGCTCGGCTGTTTAACCCCTTTGAATACAATTCCCCCCTGCTGCAGATAGGGTCGGTTCACCCGGAACAGCGGGCACAGGGGGCCCAGTGGGTCGTTGCGCTGGGTGTTGCGCTTGCTCCCCTGGAGCAGCGACGCCCCTTCGCCCTCGTCGAAACACCATCGGAGGCTCAAGCCGCATGAGAACAAGTAGCCAGCGGCACGGAGTGCATCGTCACTCCACGCGATTTGCCACTCGCTCAATACTGGAGGTGTTCCGATGCCTGTTATTAATTTGATAGAACAGGAACTGCACCATCGCCAGAGGTTGCAACGGCGTATTCGGCTGCTGGGGCTAATCTGGTTTGGGCTAATCGCGCTCACGGCGCTCGGCTGGGGCGCGCTCATGCTCTATGCGGGCTACCTGCAGCTGGAGAGTGGGCGCATGCAGGAAGAGATTGTGCGCTTGACGCCCACGGTGCGCGCCGTGCAGCAGACCCAGCTCCAGCTGAACCAGCTGCAGCCTCAAATCCAGACTCTGCAGACCGCCCGGAAAGAGACGGGACGCTGGCGGCAATTGCTGCACCATCTCAGCCGGCACACCCCTCCCACCTGCTACTTGACAAGTGTAGAATTCGGCAAACGCGCCGACCCCAAAAAGCCGATGGAGGTCGTCATCAAGGGCATCGCCACCAACCAACAAGCAGTGGGCGATTTTATGCTACACCTCAATCAGCACGCCAACCTCGAAAATGTGCGCCTGGACTATACGCAGGGGCGCGCACTCGATAACGAAGCGGACACTGTGGAGTTCCAAATCACTGCTCAGGTGAAGGGCACGGCGATGCCGCAGACTGCCTCAGGAGGTGGCGCCCGTGGCTCTTAGCCAGCGCACCCAGCGGTTTGAACGACTCGCCCGCCTGCTTAGCCTTGGGCTGCTTGTTTTGCTGGTGGTGAGCATCGGCAGCACCTACCTGCCGTTCAGCCTTCTGCGAGAAGCCCAACAGCAGCTGGCAGAACGCCAACAGCAGCTGGAGCAGGCACGCCAAGCGCCTCAACAGCTCCGCCAGCTGCAGCAACAGTATGAGAATGCCCAGCGCGAGCTGCGCTTCTTGGAGCAGGGTGTCTCGCAAGCCGCCTATATCCCCACCATGCTCAAGCAGATTGAGCAGACTGGACAACAGCTCAATCTGAAAATCATCGCCATCCGCCCCCAGCAGAATAATCCGACCAACCAAACGGGGCAAAACCAGCAAAATCCGTCCAATCAACAGGCAAGCAACCAGCCATCCCCTCCAAAAGCCTACGAGGAGCAAATCATAGAAATCAACCTGCAGGGCAGGTTTTGGTCGCTGATGAGTTTCCTCAAGCAGCTGGACGAGTTTCCCAAGATTCTGGCAGTGCAGACGCTGAATGCACAAACGAAACTTAAGCCCGAACAGGAAAACACCAACCCCGAACTGGAAATCCGTATGACAGTCAAAGCCTTCATCTTTTCGCAAAGCGCTGGGCTACCGCGTTCGGCTCCATCCAGTGCGCCAGGCATGTCTAACACCCTCACCGGGAGGCAGGAATATGGAAAAACCCAATGACGAGATCAAAAAGAACTCGATTAGCCCAAAGCAAGGGGTTGCGATAGGGGTATTGAGCCTCGTGCTGTTGAGCGTTGGGATTTGGCAGTGGCGATCGCTGAGTGGGCAGCAAGCGCCGCCTCGCCCGACTAACACGGCTCAGCCAGGCAATGGGCAGGGCACCGCCGCGTCGAGTGTCGCCGCTGGTCCAACGCTGATAAGCGCCTCGCTGGCGCCGTTCCCCGCGCGTGATCCGTTCCGCCCAACCGTGAATGCAGCGGTGAATGCACCGAGCCGGGTTGCGTCGTCGACAAACACCAGCAGTAAACCCGCTCGGCGCGAAATCACAGGCATGCCCTCGGTACCGCCCCTCGCTCTCCCCGCGCCCGGTGGACTGGAGGTCAAGCGCGTGGACGAGCCAGAATCGCCGCCTGTGCCTCACTGGACGCTGGTCGGGGTCGTGCAGGGTCCCCGCACACTGGCTATCCTCAAAGATTCGGAGGGCAATCGGCGCTTTGTGCAGATAGGCGACACGCTGGAGGAAGGCTGGCGCGTTCGACGCATCGAGCGCGGGCGGCTCACCCTGCAAAAAGGGAAACGAACCATCTCGGTCGATGTGGGCGGCTCCACGGCAGAAAGCGAGATCCCCTCAAACCGTCCGACAGGAGGGATACCGCAATGAGAACCTCTCTGGTATTAGCATGGATTACAGCGCTCACCCTGCTGGCACTAACCCCCCTGTGGAGCCAGCAGATTAAGGCTGTTAAGGCATTCGAGCAGTCGGGTCAGGCAGTGGTGCAGGTGCTGGGCGAGAAGCTGCCACGCCCCAGCCTCTCCACCTGGCGGGGACGCTATCTGGTGCTGGACTTCAAGGCGCGGCTGGGCACGCGCCCTCGAGAAACACGCTTCATGACCCCTGTCACCACCTACCTACGCTACGGCTGGTTCCGTAGCAACCCACCGTGCGTGCGCCTGGTCGTCACCATGCGCGGCAGGCAGCCCTATCGACTGACGGAGATAGAAGGGGGCTGGGAGGTTCGCATCGGTAGGGAGCCATCTCATACTCAGCAAGCTCCTACCGAATCGAAGCTCGCTCTTAGCGAAACACCTAAACCAGACTCGGCAAGCAAAACAGCGGATAAGCCAAAAACCGTTCGCTTTGAATGCCCCATTCCCACCGAACCAGAGGGAGCCCGCTCAGAGGGTGAGGCACCGACTAAGCCGAAGCTGATCGCCTCTGCCTCTCCAGCAGCAGAAGCGCCTTTCCAAGCCGAACGAGGAATCTCGGCTCGTCAAGCGGCTCGCTCTCCAAACCCATTCCAAAATCGGCAGCTAGCGCTGTATCCTCCCTCTAAGCCGCGCGAGGTCACCGTCTCACTCGACTTCGTGGGGGCAGAGATCGGCGATGTGCTGAAGGCGCTGGCTATCCAGTCGGGGGCGAACATCGTCACCGCGCCCGATGTGAAAGGCACCATCACCATCAGCCTGAACCGCGTCTCGGTGGAGGAGGCGCTCAACCTCATCACGCGCCTGAGCGGCTACCGCTACGAGCGCATCGAAAACACCTACATCGTCGGCACACCGAAATCGATCGCTGAGTTCAAGGGCGGCGAACCCAAGCCCGAAACGCCCCGTGCTGTGGAGGTGCTGACACCCAAACAGGCGAAGGCATCGGATGTGGCAGCGTTCCTCACGGCTGCCTTCCCCAGCCTCAAAGTAACGCCCTCCAGCGAAAAGGAAGCAAATTACCTGCTGATCGAGGGCGAGCCGGGCGTGGTCGCCGCCGCGAAGGAGGCGGTAAGCCGTTTTGAAGCCGCGATTGGCGCCGGTGAGGAAATCGTCACGGAGGTCTACCGCGTGCGCTTCGCCGATGCGCGTGACCTGATGCGCATTCTGAGCCAGCTGGTGCCGACGGTCAGCGTCTCGCTGGGTCCAGGTGCAATGCTCAGCCCATCGCGGGCATCAGGGGGGGCTGCAGGCGGTTTCGGCATGGCGGGCGGCGATGCCCCCAGTGCGACGGCGCAGCAGATGGGCGCGGCGATGCCCGCGGGTACAGGCGCCAGCGCAAACACTGAGGCACAGCCGCCCAACCTGCTGGTGCTGATGGGCACACCACGCGAGGTGCAACGCGCCCTCGACCTGCTCCAAAAGGTGGACATCAAGCAACCCCAGGTGCTTATCGAGGCGCGTGTGCTGGATGTCTCAGAAGCCAGCCTCAAGTCGCTGGGCTTAAGCTGGGAATTTATACAGTCCAAAGAGGTACGCCGCCTAGATCGCGGGGCGGAGGGGTTTCCTCTCCCACTTGGCGATAGCCGCTATCCTACCCAGCAAAGTGGCGGTTTCAATCGTGAGGGCAATCTCGAACTCGATTTCAACTTTCTCAAGGCGCCGATTGAGTTCTCCGCCAAGCTTAATGCGCTGGCAGAAGACAAGCGCAATCGTCTGCTGGCAAACCCTCGCATCGCCACGCTGGACGGACGCCTTGCCACCATCTTTATCGGCGATGAGGTGAATTATGTAAAACTTATCCAACAAACACCGCAGGGCGCGAATGTACAGACCGACTCAGTGCAGGCAGGCATCATTCTGGAGGTGCTGCCGCGTGTGCATGAGGATGGCTCCATCACGCTCCAAATCAAACCCGAAGTCAGTGTTATCACAGGCTTTCTGGATGTACCGGGCGGTGGACGGCTGCCGCAACTGGCACGCCGCAACGCCAATACCACGATTCGCGTGAACAATGGTGAGACGATTATCATCGGCGGTTTAATTCGGGAAGCAGACATCAAATCGATACAGAAAGTGCCCCTATTAGGGGATTTGCCCTTTCTGGGCTACCTGTTTCGTCGAACCACCTCGACCCGAGACAAATCGGAAATCATCATCACTCTAACCGTCCGCAGTATGGAATAACAGGGAGGGATGCCAGATGCTTAAGACGAGGCGACTCGTTCTTTACGGTTTGTTGGGGCTGGTGCTGGCGGTGCTTTGCACGGGTTGCTCCCGTAAAGAAGGCGCAGCCTATCCGCTCAGCGCTACCTTGCGCGCCGTGCAGGTCGGCGATTACTACGAGTATGTGATTCGCGGCACCGCGATCCAGCCCGGCATGGACCCAGAGGATGCGGTGGCGGTTGCTGGCACGACGCGCGTCAGTGTGAGCGACGGAGGGTTCACCGCAAGCAACGATCCCATCCTGCGCTTTGAGTACATCACAACGCTACAGGTAGGGGATCAGATTATCGAAACGCGCTTTGCGCTGCACTATGTGCAAACGCGCAATCCACGCGACCTCGTCCTAATCGCATATGAGGATGAATCTGGTAATGTGACCCCCATTACGCCCCCCATGTATGCTGTGCCTGGGCAGTGGAATGTTGGCTATAGTCGCTCCTACACGAATCCCTTCGTCTACTCATTTACTGTGATTGGGCATGATGTAGTGAAAACTCCGCGCGGAAAATTCACCGCGTGGCGCTGCATCGTGCGTTCCCAGGTGCGCCCGAACGATCCGCTTGAAAACGCTGTCCGCACAGTTTGGTATGCCCCTCAAACGGGCATGCCAGTGGCATCACAACTTTCGACCACGCTTAGAATAGGTGAAGAAACCTGGACGGTCTCGCTGCAGCAGCAGCTGAGCTTTACCACCGTCCCTATTCCAGAAACCAATCTGTGAGGAGGGAAACCATGAAGACAGTGCGCTACATATGGGCAACTGCAGGCTGTGTGTTGACGACGCTGTGGTTGGCAGGCTGCGGTGGTAATGGTACAGCCACAGGATCCTTGTCTGGGCCAAATAACCCGAACAATTCACCCTTCCCTTCCACAAACCGCAACCGCCTCTATCAGCATGGCGATGAGTTTATCTACACCGTGACAGGAGTCGCTCAGTACCGCGGGCAACGCTGGGAGGTATCCGGTACCGTTACCAACCGCTTCACCAGTGTGGGGGCAGGCGTATTGCGCCTGCATCAAGTTTCACAGCTCACGCTGCGCCGCGGCTCCGACACACTGACCCATAATTTCCAGAGAGTATTCTACATCTCTCAGGATCGACAATCGCGGGAGGTGACCCTGATCGGATATGCCGACGACGAGAACGCCCCCCTCATCAATTGTAATCTACCTTACAAGGTGGTTATACCCGGCATCTTAAACGAGAACAGCAACTTCTCTTTCTCGACGATGTTCGAAGATGGCACAGCGTGTACGGAGACCTGGCAGATTGGCACAATAGAGTCTGTGGAGACCTACGCCGGGAAGTATTACTCCTACCGAATGCGTGTCGAGTCTCAATGGGACGAACCAGTACCTTTTGCGGATACGATCTGCGCTGGCACCGGATGGTTCTCGCCCCAGTTAGGCTGCTGGACGCGAATCGAAATACTGGAGTCGACCTGGCGGGAGAGCGATCCGATAGAGTACCGTCTGACCTACATCCTCAACCGCACGAATGTATCGCTACAACCGCCGAATCTGTAAAACGGCATCTACCACGACCATGAGCGCCGTCGTCCCGTAGCAAACGAAGCCTGCGAAGGCAGGCTTCTAATGCCTATTGGCAGATCAAATGCCAGGATGCTATTGGCGAGACGCCGACGCTACGAGCACGCCCTGCGCCGCGTCGGCGTCCCCGCCGACGGTGATGGTCCTCGAAAGGGTGACGGGTATAAGCGGACTTGCGTCGGCTTCATGTGTCCAGGAACGGCTTTAGTGTACGACATTCGAAACCCTGACGGGGACTAGATGTGGAATAACTTACCTTGACGATGGGGCTTGGAGGCGTTGCGGACTTTGTAGGCATCGCTGAGCTGTTCGTGCAGGCGGGGTTGGTTAGCTATGAGCAACTGCAGGATGCGCTCCAGAAACAGCAGGAGGGCATCCCGCTGCCGTTAGATCGCCTGCTCGTCCAGCTCGGCTACATCAGCGAGAAAGACCGCGTGCGCATCCTGGGTCAGCACTGGGGCATCCCCTTTGTGGACTTGGTGGAGACCCCGCCCGACCCTGCACTGGCGTCGCTCATTCCCGCTGAGATGGCGAAGCGGTATCGCGCCGTGCCTGTTGCCCAGCAGAACGGCAAATTAACCGTCGCCTTAACCGACCCGCTCGACATCTTCGCCATCGACGAAATCCGCCAGCACACCAAACTGGAGATCGAGGCGGTCGTTGCCACCGAGGATGATATTCAGAACGCCCTGCGCAGCCTGTATCGCAGTAGCGCTGCCGTTTCGGAAGCGGTGCAGGAACTGATGCGCGATATCGGCGAGGCTTCAATCCAGACCGCTTCGCCCGATGAGGAAGAACTCACTGCCGAGGAGCTACGCGAGATTGCTGATGACGCGCCCGTCGTGCGCCTCGCCAACATGATTATCACGCAGGCAATCAGTGACGGCGCGAGCGATATTCATATCGAACCCACACGCGATTGCGTGAAGGTGCGTTATCGCATCGATGGCGTGATGATCGACTCGCTCGTGCTGCCCAAGCGGGTGCAGGCGTCGCTCACTTCGCGCTTCAAAATCATGGCGGATATGGACATTGCCGAGAAGCGCGTGCCCCAGGACAATCGCATCAGCGCGACCATCGACGGGCGTGAGTACGATTTCCGCGTCTCCACCCTGCCCTGCATCTACGGCGAGAAAATCGTGATGCGCGTGCTGGATAAATCCAGCGTGCGCGTCGGGCTGGAGAAACTCGGCTTTCTGCCCGATACGCTTGCTCAACTGGAGGAGGTCATTAGCCGCGCCTACGGCATCATTCTGGTGACGGGTCCCACAGGCTCGGGGAAGTCCACCACGCTCTACTCGATCCTGTCGCGCCTCAACACCGGGCTGGTGAACATCATCACAGCGGAGGACCCCGTAGAATACGAATTACCGGGCATCAATCAGGTTCAGGTGAACCCGAAGGCAGGTTTGACCTTTGCCTCCGCCCTGCGGGCGATGCTGCGCCAGGATCCCGACATCATCATGGTGGGCGAGATGCGCGACACCGAGACCGCCACCATCGCGATCGAGGCGGCGCTCACTGGGCATCTGGTGCTGTCCACGCTGCACACGAACGATGCCTCCAGTGCACCCCCCCGCCTGATCGAGATGGGCGTGGAGCCGTTCATGATTGCCTCGTCACTGATTGCGGTGCTGGCGCAACGGCTGGTGCGCACGCTCTGTCCCCGCTGCAAGGAGCCGTACCACCCCAGCGAATCGGACTTTCTGCGCTATGGCTTCACGCCACCGGAGAACCTCCACTCGTTAGAGATTTATCGTGCCCGAGGCTGCGACTACTGCAAAAACACGGGCTACAAAGGGCGCACGGGCATCCACGAGCTGCTCGTAGTGAACGACGCCATTCGCGACCTGATTTTGAAGCGTGCTGCCGCCTACGCTATTCAGAAAGTGGCGGTAGAACATGGGCTGCGCCTGCTCAAGGAGGATGCCCTGCAAAAAGTGCTGCTCGGACGCACCAGTATTGAGGAGGTCGTGCGCGTGATTTACAGCGGTTAAGCTATCAGACACTTTTAGGAGGAAATCAAAATATGTCGGTTCAAACCCAAGCCATTCTACAAAAGGTCAAGGAGTTGGCGGTGCTGCCACAGGTGGTGTATCAGGTGTTAGACTTGACCAACAACCCGAACGCTACCGCGCGCGACCTGGAACGGGTGATCAGCATCGATCAGGGCATGTCAGCGCGCGTGCTGAACATGGTCAATTCCGCTTACTATGGCTTGCCACGCAAAATTGCCTCCATCAAGGATGCAGTTATCTTGCTGGGCTTCAAGACCATTCGGAATTTAGCGATGACTGCCAGCGTGTTCGATCTATTTGTGGGCAAGACCGACCGCCAGAACCTGCGGCGGGGCAAGTGGTGGCGCCATTCGATCGACACCGCGCTCTGTTGCCGACTGATCGCCAGTCAGCTGCCCGATCTCTCGCCTGACGAGGCGTATACGGCGGGGCTGCTGCACGACATCGGCAAGCCCCTGCTGGATCGGTATGGCGATACGCCTTACGAAGAGGTCGAGTCGCTGATGGAGCGGGGCATCCCTGAGTTGCAGGCTGAGCGTGAAGTGTTTGGCTGTGACCATGCCGAGCTGGGGCGTGCCATCAGCCTGCACTGGGGCTTTCCTGAAAAGCTGGCAGAGGCGATTGGAGCGCACCATGCCGAGAGTGCGGAGGGTCTCACCGAGCCGCGCCTGACCGCGCTCACGGCACTGGGCAATCAACTTGCACACTGGCTGCGCCTCCCTGACCATGCCGAGGATGAGTTCCTCTTTTCGATCCCCTCCTGGATTTATGAGACGCTCCACATCCAGCCAGCCAATTTGCGCCCGCTCAAACTCGCCTGCGAGGCGGAGCTGCACGCCTCACCCCTCCACGCCCTCACCCGATAGGCGTATCTCATCCAATAAGGCACACACCACATCCAAAAGCGGGAATAGAGGGGTACTGTCTGTCACCGCGGCTGTGCCTTTTGGGGGTCATAAGGGTCTACATGGATGACCACTTGGGCAGGGCATAGTTCGCGCTCCAGACGCTGCTCCAGTTCATCCGCCACGGCATGTGCCTGCTGGAGGCTCCAATCGGCAGGCACCACAATATGCAGATCGATATAGCGCATCGCACCCGCACGGCGCGTACGCAGGTTGTGATAGCTAATCACGCGCGGGTCGGAACTGATTACACGGTCGATATGCGCGATCTCCTCGTCGGGCAGCCGCTGGTCGATTAGTTCATGGAACGCTTGCGTAGCAAGCCGCCACGCGCCCTGCAACAGCCAGAGTGCAATCCCAATCGCCAGCAGCGGGTCGATAGGTGTCCAACCTGTGAACCGAATCAGCAGCAGGGCAAGCAGCACGCTCGCGCTTGTCCAGAAATCGACCATCAGGTGTTGCCCGTTGGAGAGCAGTGCAAGCGAGCGGGTGCGCCGTCCCACCCGCAACACATATTGCCCCACCAGCAGGCTGCTCAGCGTGGAAAGCGCCATCACCAGCACGCCCAGCTCCAGACTCTCCAGCTGCACCCCGCGTATCAGACGGTGGATACCCTCGCCAATCAAATAAAGCACCATCAGAAAGAGCAGGATCGATTCGCCAAAGCCCGCGAGCGTTTCGATCTTGCCGTGTCCATAGGGATGGCGTTCATCAGGGGGCACGGAAGCGGCACGCACGCCCACATACGCCAGTGTGGACGCCACGATATCGGTCGCCGAGTGCAACGCTTCCGACAGCAGGCTCATCGAGCCAGTCAGCAGCGCCGCAACCAGCTTGGCAGCTGTGAACAGCACATTATAGGCAAGCGAGAGGGCAGAAGCGCGCCGTTTCGCCCGCTCCTGCCCATCAGGGTCAGGCATCAGGGATTGGGGATCAGGCATCGGAGGGTGAGATTCGGAAATCCCCAACGCCAGACCCCCATCTGCTTCGGTACGCACAGGATGGTGCATCCGCTTCAGCTTTTATCCGCCGCCCGAAGCGCGTGGGACGCGCTTGATGGTGCATCCGAAGGCGCGGGTCTCGGTGACGGGCGGTTCCTTGCCTGCCAGCAGGGCATCGAGCGCCTCCTGCAGGTCACGCTTCGTCACCCGATCGGGATTCTGGCTATCGTCGATGCGCCCGTGATAGCGCAGGATGAACTTCGAATCGAGCACGAACACTTCGGGGGTGACTTTTGCCCGATAGAGGTCCGCCACCCGATTCCCCTCATCTTTCAGCACGGGGAAGGGGAAGCCGTTCTTTTTGGCGTGCTCAATCACTTCCTCGGTCGGCTCAGTGTGGTTCGAGTTGATGCCGAGAAACTGCACGCCTTTCGGGGTGTAGGTTTTGGCGAGTTCCACCATGCGGGCGTTGTAGTCGTTGGCGATGGGGCAGCGCGTCGCGATGAAGATAATCACAATCGCCTTTTTGCCCGTAATGCTATAGAGGCGAACCTCGCGTTCCCGCTCGTTGGTTGCCAGCACATTCGGCAGGCGGAAGTCGGGAGCTTTCTTGCCAATCGCAATCTCGGGTTCCTCACTTGCGGGGTTGCCCGAAAGACCCTTGAAGTAACTTAGTAGCTCCTCGCCGTGATTGCTGGTGCCCGCTTTTTCGAACACCTTCAGAATTTTGCCGTCGGGTCCAATCACGAAGGTGGTACGACTGGCGAACCCGGCGTTGGTCAGCACGCCATAGGCGCGGGCGACCTCGCCTTTCTCATCCGCCAGCAGAGTCTGCTTCAGGTTGTGCTTGGCTGCAAACTTCGCCTGGGTTTCAGGCGTGTCGACGCTGATGCCGAACACAACCGCATGCTGGCTCAGCGCGTCGTAGGCATCACGAATGGCGCAGTTCTGCGCTGTACAACCGGGCGTGAGCGACTTCGGATAGAACATCAGCACCACATACTTGCCGCGATAGTCGCTCAGGCGGTGCTGCTTGCCGTTGGCATCGGTCAGGGTGAAATCGGGCGCCATGCTGCCTTCCTTTAAAGGGGTTGAGGAGAACATCATGTTGAATATACCCCACAGCAGCGCACCCATCACAAACGGTGCAATCCACCAGAAACGGTTCCATCGTTTCATCGCTTGTCAGACCTCCCTGCATTAGGATAGACGACGAGAAGTCGTCGTTGTTCCTCCAGTATACCTGAATCACCCCTACACCCCTAAAGATAGCGAGCCGTTCTGCCGATAATGCTCATGGGACGCGCGTGATCCCAAATCCATCACTCTGAAGGAGG
>JBCNVA010000051.1:0-12270 GCA_039630445.1 Armatimonadota bacterium | reverse complement strand
GGCTTAGCGGGGATATGGACCTTGAGTTCCTGCTCCACGCTCTTGCCAGCGGCGTTGAAGGCTTTGATGGTGAGCGTGTGTTCGCCCGGCTCCAGCGGCTCGGTTTTGATGCGGAACATTTCGAACGCGCTGTCGAACAGCCCATTCAGCGGTTCCGCGCTGAGCCATTCGCCCTTGTTGAGGCGATACTGCACGCCAACTATCGGCACGCTGTTGCGCGGAACACGCTTCGGCTTGGAGTCGGATTTCTCTGGCTGATTGGACTTATCGGACATCACGGGCGGGTTCGCTGCCGCGCTGAACACTTGCAGGGCGTAGCCAGTCAATTCCACGGTGCGGTCCTCGTTTACTTTCAGGCGATCTTGGCGAGCCGATAGCACGGGGGGCGTGTTGCAAATGATAACAGGCACAGGTGGGGTGTAGATTTCAGCATAGTCGGTGGGCGAAGCAGGTTGATCGCTGACCATCAGGCGCAGCAGGTAGATGCCATCGGGCGTTTTGGTGGTATCCCACTCCATCTGGCGTGGGGCGACAGACGGCGTCGGCTCAGGAGGGGCTGAGGGCGCAGGCGGTGGAGTAGACATCGTTGCCGTGGGCAGCTGCTTCATCACGGCTTGCATCTGCTGGATCAGCTCAGGTGCTTGCTGCTCGATCTGGGCGCGCACCTCCGGCGGGATGTCAGGCGAGCTTTCCAGCGCCTGCCGCAGCTCCTGCATCATTTTTTCCGGGTCGGACAGGTTGGGCATGTCGATTTTGTCTGGCTTGTCCGATGGGGCAGCAGGCACGCGGGCGGCATCTTTGAGCTTCTGCCAGCTTTTGCCCCCATCGCGCGAGATTTGCACCTCGAAGCGCAGGGTGTCGCCATCGGGATCGCGTGCGGTCCAGCGGACGGTCTGCTTATCACTCCAGACCGTGTAGGGCTTGGGCGCGGTGAGCTGCGCTTCTGGGGGGCGATTCGCGGGGATGTAAGTGAGCGCGAGCGAGCGCACTTGCGGCGCAGGATTACCCGACAGGCGCACCCGCACCTGCAGGAAACGCGCTGAAGGGCTGAGGATCGGACTGCCTTCGGGGTTAGTGTAGGGTACAGACCATTCGCTCCAACTCGCATCAGGTTCGCGCGTATTGCCTGAGCGGGTCTGGATCTCGACTTGCGCCCCATCGGGCACCAGCGCATCCCATCGGATGGTGCCCCAACGGGCTTGCTGACCCGCATCCAGTACGGGTGAGAGGTAGATGCCTCCTTCACTTGTCGCTGGTGAGGATGCCGGCGCCCCATCTTGCAAGCTCCAGAGTTGCGCATCATAGGCAGACGCCAGCGTAAGCGGCGCACCACTTGCCATGCATACCAGCTCCAGCGGCTGACGCAGAAGCATCATCAGCGATTCATCTTTCCCACCACAGTGTAGGCTATAGAGATTGTTGGGGGTAAGCGCATAGAGGGTATCGCCCTGCACCAGCATCGCGCGGATATTTAGCCTGCCCTGCGGATGAAGCGATTTGAGCGCGCCATCGGGCGAGAGGCGATAGAGGTTGCCAGCAGGCATCGTGCCGATGTAGAGATTGCCATGCCCATCGCAGGCAAGCGCGCTCACCGTCGGCTCGCGCAAATCAGCCACCACGGTTGCGAAGCCCATCGGCAACAGGCGGTAGACAAGCCCCCGCTCCGAAGTGCCGATATACAAATTGCCTTCTGAGTCGCGGGCGAGCGCGGTGAAGTGTGCCTCGTCGGAACGAAGCAGTTCACGCAGCGTGCTGCCGTCCCACACCAGCAGGCGCGCCGGCACGCCTGTCGCAATATAGAGAGCCTTCTCGGTTGCTAAGAGTGCATTGATGTAGCGCGTCCCCGTGCGGGTTAGCAGCTCCAGATTCCCGTTCTTGAGGCGATGGAGGGTGCCCTTAGGGGAGACCCCAACATACAGCGTGCCATCGGGCGCGGTGGTCAGCGCGGTCACCATCAAGCCGGGCAGGTTCAGCGTTCGCTGGGTGCTGCCATCGGGGTTCACGACTGCCAGTCGCGCGGGGATGCCGCCTCCCGCATAGAGGTTGCCTTGCGCATCACGCGCAAGGCTCCAGACATAATCCATCTCGAGGCGCGCGAAGGGTTGCGGGCGTGGCGCGGGCTGGAGCGCGCCGTCCACACGGACAGCCACTCCCTCCATTTTGCCACGGCTGAGCGTGCGAAAATCGGTCAGCTCCCAGCGTTTCGGGGCGCGACTGACGGGCGTTTCGCGCTTGCGCGGGGCTTCCGCAGGCGGCTGCCCAGGCGTGATGGGCGACTCCGCTGCAAATCGCTCGGAGATTTCAACCGCGTCAGAGGAGAAGGCAGTGTCGGATTCGTAAACGACGGTTGTGCTGAACTCTTCCGCAACGCTGGACACCCCAGCAGGGGGAGGAGGTGATACAATCGTACCTGTTGATAGTGTGGGAATGCCGAACGGAACCCCCTCGCCCTCCTCAGGCGGCAATACTGTCAGAAACAGCATTTGCGATCCTTGCAGTACCCACTCGGTAGGTTGCACTACCTTCACCTGATCGGGTTCAGGCTGAATGCCCGAGGCACGCGGGCTGGTCAATATCTCACGCAGCAGAGGTGGCATCTGACGGAGTGGCTCACCCTGCACCGTGGCGCCCATCGCTTGCATCGTGAGCGTGGCAACCAGCTGGTAATTGCGCTCGCGTCGCTGGAACTCTCGCAGCAGCTGCTCCGTGCTGGGTGTACTTGCCCCTCCACCGCCACCGAACAGCACCCGCACCAGCCCCGTCGGGAGACCCGCTGGCACGCTCGCACCACCTCCACCCGATGCCACCTGGAGTGTGTAGCGCCCAGGCATGGCGTCATAGGGGATGCGGAAGGTGAAGGTATGCGAGGTCAGCGCCGAAGGTGCATGGGTGGGACGCACCCACGCTGTCGCGCGAACCGTTTCGCCCGGTCGGTACGCGCCCTTGTCGGTCGTGAGCCGCTCGATAAATGCCGTATGCCGACCGGGCTGGATGATGACCTCCATCTCCAACCCTTCCAGCTCTGCCTTGCGGTCGGGCGCGCCCTGCAATAACCCCAGCACATAATTCAGATCTTGCAGCACGACATTTTCCACCGAGGTCTCGCTGAACAGGCGGTTCTCGTAGCGGATCTCGCCGTAGGGTTGCGTCTTGAGCGTCCAGCGCACAGTCGCCGTCGCGTCGCCCAATGCGAAGTGAACCCGCCCGATGAACTCAAAGGTAGCAATCTCAACCAATATCGGCGTGAACAAGGCGCTTCGAAATACCTCGCAACGATAGGTGCGCGTAACGCCCGTCTGTGCGTTGGTGACGCGCATGCGGATCGGCATCATACGGGCGTTGCGTCCCAGCTGCCCCGCGACCGCAAACGCGCCATCGTGATAAACCGTACCCAGCGTCTGCGCCCGATTGCCCAGCTTGAACGAGGCGAGGTAGGAGGGGAACACATCGACAATCTCAGCGGCGGTGATGGGCATCTCCACTTCGCCCATGCCAAAGAAGGGGTGTCCAAACGCCAGCACATAGTTGCCCTTGCGATAGGTCAGTGTACCGATCGCAGTAAGATCAAGGTCGCCTGTGGCAAGTGCCGCGCCGAACGCTGCGCCCGGCTCGAAGCGCACCTTGATGGGCTTGCCTACGCCCCCAGGTGCCATCACAGGCATCAAGCCGTATGGCTCCAGCTTCTTGCGCAGCCGTTCCAAGCCACGCGGCGAAAGACCGCTCACCATCAAGGGGGTCATCAGGGGCTGCGCCCATGCTAAATTCGGCGCGGACGGCGGTTTCAACCCGATATGCACCCCTGCATAGAGCCGACCTGCCAGGCGAATCGGGCGGCGCACCACGCGCGGTGTTGTAAGATCCGCTCGCTGATGCGTGTTCAGACGCGGGTCAAAGGTGGTCAGCATATCCTCCAAAGGGGTCACCAGCCCATGCGGCTCACGCGGGAAGCTGAAGCCATAAGCCACTGCACCTAAAATCTTGCCATTAATAAAGATCGGGCTGCCACTCATGCCTGCAATAATGTTCGCCTGACGCCCTGTGATAGGACCGCCTTTCATTTTGATCAGCACCAACGGGCGTCCGAAATTTGCGTTCTCCAACACACCGACCACTTCCACCTCGAAGCGTTCGATCTGCGTACCTTTGAACACGCTCAGCCCGTAGCCCTTCATGCCGGGCTTCAGTTTCGACACAGGGAACGCATCGCGTAGCATTAAGGCGGTTTGGGGTGGCTGCGCCATCAGCGTCGCGGTCAGCAACAGGGTTCCAATCCAGCTCATCAGCCCTCGCATCGTCACTTCAGAAACCTCCCTCGCAAGGGAGAATTCACCATCCACTTGCCTGTTCCTGCAGCTGGTTTTTGTCTCAACAGGACGCCGTCCATCTGACTGGCAACGGTTTACCCCAATGAGGTACACTTCTGTTGATGGTGCTAACTATCGAGGGACGCTGGGAAGAAATCCTGCAGCGCGCGGAGGAGTTTCGCGGCAAGCGTGTGCGCCTGATTGTGCTGGACGCGGAAGCAGCCCCTGCGCCAACTCTGGACGCTTGGCAGGAGTTTTTAGCAAATCTGGAGCCACTGACGGAAGAGCAGATCGCCATTCTTGAGCGTGAAGCACGCCGACGATCGCTGTTTGAGGGACGCGAAGAATGAACGGCTATCTGCTGGACACCGATATTCTTATCGAGCTGACCAAGCGCAATCGTGAGGTCACTCATCACCTTATTGCAGTTCAGCAAGCAGGTGAGCCAGTTTATATGCATGCGCTCAGCTACCACGAAACAAAGCGCGGTCTATTACGCGCGAACGCTGTAAAGCAGGTGGAGGCTTTTGAACGCTTATGCCGTCGCGTCCCACTGGTCAATCTGACGCTCAACAGTCTGGATATTGCGGCACAGATTTATGCAGACTTGGCGAGTCAGGGATTACTGATAGGCGATGCTGACATTTTGATCGCTGCGTCCGCCATCGAGCAGAACCTGACGCTTGTGTCACGCAACTTGCGTCACTATGAGCGTATTCCAAATCTGCTGGTAGTGAACTGGGTGTCAGCGAACTGAGAAATAGACGCACCCAATTCATACCTGTCCCTGCAAAGGTCGTTACCTCAGTAGCTCGCTTACGGCAATCTCGGCATCGGGCTTGGCAAGTGGGCGCACCGTCTCGCCAGGACGCAGAATCTCGCGCACCTTATAGCCATACCCAAACGGCATCCCCTCTAACGGGATGGGATCGCGATAAACCTCCAACAGGCGTTCTTTCAGGTTCACAATCCAGTATTCGGGAATACCCGCACGAGCGTACAGGCTGAGTTTGTAAGTCCGATCGAAATGCAACGAGGTATCGGCAATCTCCACGACTAAAACTGCCGTGCTGGGATGCTCCTCCATATACGATTCGGGTGTACCAGGCACGACAGCAACATCGGGTTCAGGCTCACTGTCGCCTAAGGCAAGTGGACCCTGAAAGCGTACCCAGAAACCCTCGCGAAAAATCGTGTTGAACAGCCGCTGAATACGGTCGCCTGAAGCGAAATGCCGCGCACTCACTGGGGACATCTCGAACACCTCGCCTCCTATCAGTTCCACTCGCTTCCCCTCAAAGAATCCCTGCTCCGCCATACGATGGTACATCTCCCGCGTGATTTTGAGGCGCGGGGCAGGGGGCATCAGTCCCTCCACTGAAGTCGGCAACGCCATTTCGTCTCACCGTGGGCGATTCTACCCGATGCGGTATAATCTTGCCCGTTGCGATGGCGAAGACGGCAGTTCTGGTCTATTCGGGCGGGCTGGACACCACGGTGTGCATCCCGCTGTTGCGTGAGGTGTACGGATTTGAGCATATCGTGACCGTCACGGTCGATGTGGGTCAGCCTCGCGAGGATATCGCGGATGCGGAGCAGCGTGCGCGCCTGCTCGGCACGGAGCATTACACGGTGGACGCGCTTGCCGAGTTCGCCCGCGACTACTGCCTGCCAGCGGTCAAGGCGAACGCCGACTATCAGGGCTACCCGCTCAGTACCGCGATTGCGCGTCCGCTGATTGCGCTCAAGGCGGTGGAGGTGGCACAGAGGTTGCCCCGCGTGGACGCCTTTGCGCACGGCTGCACAGGCAAGGGCAACGACCAGTTCCGCCTGGAGTTCATCATGCGCACACTGATGCCCCATGTGCCGATTATCGCCCCGATGCGCGAGCGCAACATGACCCGCAGCGAGGAGATCGAATACGCGCGGGCGCGCGGTGTGCCCATCCATCAGAGCGCGGAGAAAATCTGGAGCATCGATGAGAACCTCTGGGGACGCTCCATCGAGGGCGGACGGCTGGAAGACCCCGGCTATGTGCCCCCAGAGGAGATTTACCGCTGGACGCGCAGCCCGCAGGACGCGCCTGACACCCCACAGATGCTTACAATAGAGTTTGAATCGGGCGTTCCTGTTGCGCTGGATGGGCAGCGGATGGAGCCGCTTGCGCTCATCCAGACGCTGAACCAGATTGCTGGCATACACGGCGTCGGGCGCATCGACATGATGGAAGACCGCATGATTGGGCTGAAGGTGCGGGAGAACTATGAGTGCCCTGCAGCAGTGGTGTTGATTACGGCGCATCGCGCGCTGGAGGCACTGGTCTGTACGCGGGATGAGCTGCGTTTCAAGGCGCAGGCGGATCGCGCTTGGGCAGAACTGGTGTATGAAGGGCTGTGGTTAGACCCTTTCAAGGAATCGCTGGAGGCGTTCATCAACAAGGTGCAGGAGCGCGTGACGGGCACGGTGACCCTGCGCCTGTTCAAAGGCAGTGCAACCGTCGTCGCCCGCACCAGCCCCTGGGCGCTTTATGATGAGGCGCTCGCCTCGTTCGACACGCGCGATTTCGACCAGTCGGAGATGAGCGGCGCGGTCAAAGCACACGGCATGCCTGCCCGCCTCTATTACCGCCTCAAACAGCAGCGAGGGAAAGGATGAATCTCTACCAGTTGCCGATTGGTGACGATGCACCCGCCATCGTGCCCGTGGTCGTGGAGATCCCAAAGGGCACGCGCAACAAGATTGAGTACGATCCGCGCCTGAACATCTTTCGGCTGGATCGAGTGCTTTATTCGCCGATGCATTATCCGGGCGATTATGGCTTCATTCCGCAGACGCTCTCGCTGGATGGCGACGCGCTGGACGCGCTCGTGCTGGTTACCGAGCCGACCTTTTCCGGGTGTGTGGTGTGGGCGCGTCCTGTGGCGACGCTGGTGATGCGTGACGAGAAGGGCGAGGACGAGAAGATTCTGGCAGTGCCCGCGCATGACCCGCGCTTTGAGGAGGTACGCGAGTTATCGGACTTGCCTGCGCATCTGGTGCGCGAGATCGAGCATTTCTTTGAGATTTATAAGGAGCTGGAGGGCAAGCCGACCGCGCTGCTCGGCTGGCGCACTGCCAGCGAGGCGCATCAGCTCATTCGGGAAGCGCATGGGCGGTTTAAACAAAAAATGGTTGCGGGGGTGGGATTTGAACCCACGACCTTCGGGTTATGAGCCCGACGAGCTACCAGACTGCTCCACCCCGCGTCGTTTCCGCCTTAATATATACCCGATAGGGGCAGGGGTTTGTCAAGGGGATGCTCGAAAAACTCCCTGTGCAGGGGTATACCCCGTGCATGCCCAGACTCGGAACCCTCTGTTTTTGCGAATAGCCTCAAACCCCCTTGACAAAGGCAGACCGAAGTGGGTATAATACAGTTAGTTGACTGAATGAGTCAATTGACAACCACTATGGAGGTGATGAACAATGCGACGATGGTGGATGGTACTGGGTACAGGAGTAGTCGCGCTCACGCTTTCTGCGTCGCTTATTTCGTGCGGGCGCCAGGAAACAACTGGCGCAGGAGGCGTAGTCCCGAAATCGGGCGAAACCTCTAAATCTCCTACAGCGTCCAAACCCTCCACAACTGATCCAGAAGCGCTGAAGGGTAAAATCCTGTTCGCTCAGACAGGCTGCAACGCCTGCCATATGAATCCAGCCACAGGCAAGGATTATCCAGACCTGCGTGGTCTGTACGGCTCCACCGTTAAACTGCGGGATGGGACAACGGTGAAGGTGGACGATGCCTACCTGCGCGAGTCGATCGTCGATCCCAACAAAAAGATAGTGGCTGGATATCAGCCTTCGATGCCTGCCTATTCCTACCTGAAGGAGGAGGACATCAAGGCGCTTATCGCTTACATTAAGTCGTTGAAAGACGAGAAGCCCGAATTTGTCAAATCGGAAGCGGTGAGCGCTAAATAGCGAGGTGGGGTAGGCTGGTGCCGGAGGTGGGAATCGAACCCACACCCGGGTCCCCCCGGACCGGTTTTTGAGACCGGCGCGTCTACCAGTTCCGCCACTCCGGCACCCTAATAAATTATACCCGCTCCTGCATGTCAGCGCGTTTGCCTGCGAAGATGTCGCGGATTACTTCGTCGATATCCACCTCTTCGATGGTGATGTCGTGCACAGGTAGCACCTGCAGGATTTCGGCGGCGATTCGGCTGACCTGCTCGCGCGGGGCTTCCAGCACAGCTTCCAGCCCTTCGTGGCGCACAATCCGCCCGAACCGCTGCAGCCGTTCGGGCGCGACGGGACGCTCAAACTGCAGGTGCAACGCTTTGGAAGGGCTGTATTGCTCCACCAGCGCGCGCAGGGTGTCGTCAAAAATCAGGCGTCCGTGATGGATGATCAGCACGCGCTGCGCCAGCTCCTGCACATCCTGCATATAGTGGCTGGTGAGCAGAATGGTGGTGTGCTCGCGGCGGTTGTACTCCTTCAGGAATTCGCGGATGCGCTTCTGCGAGACCACATCCAGCCCAATCGTCGGCTCATCCAGAAAGAGCACGCGCGGGCGGTGGAGCAGCGCGGCTAACAGCTCGCACTTCATGCGCTCACCCAGCGACAGCCGCCGCACCTGCACATGCAGCACATGGCGGATCTCCAGCATCTCTGCCAGCTCGTTCACGCGCTGCTCAAATTCGCGGTCAGGCACTTCGTAAAGCGCTTTAAGCAGGAGGTACGATTCATAGGCGGGCAGGTCCCACCAAAGCTGCATCTTTTGCCCCATCACGAGCGCAATCTGGCGCTGCATTTCGGGGCGTCGCTCCCACGGGATGTAGCCCAGCACGCGTGCCGTGCCCGAAGTGGGAAAGATAATGCCCGAAAGCATCTTGAGCGTAGTGGTCTTGCCTGCACCGTTGGGTCCCAGGAAGCCAACCAGCTCGCCCTCCTCGATGGTGAACGAGATGTCACGCACCGCCTCGATATACTGGCGCTCGCGCTTGAACAGGCTTTTGACCGCGCCAAGCAACCCAGGCGGACGCTTGTAGCTCACATAGGTCTTGCACAGATGCTCCACGACAATCGCAGGCATTACTTTTCACATAGTGAACCCCGTGGGCGCACTCTCCTGTCCGATGGATCGGCTCGTATCGTTCCCACTACAGTATACCTATCCCCCTCCGGGAGAATTGCTGTGTTGCTGCTTTGGTAGGGCGGGCAGGAGTACCTACGCCGTTTGCCGTACCATTATACCAATCACCATTTCAAGTGCCGTCATCGTCGGCGGGGACGCCGACGCTACGCAGGGTGGATTTGTAGTGTCGGCGTCTCGCCGACGACATCACGGCGTTTGCTCTGCCAATTGGTATTACTCACGCACAAAGTTCATCGTGTGGCGAGGTATTCTCAGGATGTGAGGACACTGCATCGGCGGACAGGCGGGCGTTTTCTGTGGGGTCTCCGGGTCGCATTGTTGCTCACTGCGCTCGGCTTGATCCTCTACTGGTTCTGGTGGCAGCCTCTGCGTGAACCAGCCCCGCCGCTGCGTATCGAGTTTCGACCATGAAGATTGGGCTGATCGGTTTCTGGCAGAGTGGGCGCACGACGCTGTTCGAAGCGATCTCGCAGGGTCATGCGCGCGAGGGTGTTGCGATGGTTCCCCTGCCCGATCCGCGCCTCGAGCAGCTGGCGGCGCTGGAACATGCCAAAAAGGTGTCATATGCCGCGCTGGAGTGGCGCGACGATCTGCCCGATGCTCTACCCGATAAGCCCGACATAGTTCGGGCAACACTCGCAGCGGCACGCCCGATGGACGCCCTTGTGATCGTGCTGCGTGCATTCGACAGCCCCTATGCGCCTTATCATGCTCCGATTGACCCTGTGCGCGACCTGCGCCACTGGCTGGACGAGTTCGTGCTAAGCGACCTGCAGGCCGTCGAGAATCGGCTGGAGCGGTTGGAGCGGCTGTTCCAGTCTCACAAGGAGAGCGCGGGCGACCGTGCGGAGGCGCAGGTGCTGAATGAGATGCGTGTAAAGCTCAATCAGGGTGAGAGCCTGCGCCAATTCGAACTCTCCCAGGAGATGGAGGTGCGCCTCCGCGGGTTCGGGTTCCTGACGCGCAAGCCCCTGGTGGCGGTCGCAAACTTAGCAGAGAGCTTGTTGGGCAACGAGGCGAGCCTGCCCGAATGGCAGCCCCTGCAAGCGCTTTGTCAGCAGGCGGATGTGCCCCTGGTTGCCCTCTGCGCCCCCTTTGAGCGCGATCTGCAGCAACTCCCTGAGGAGGAGCGGGCGTCCTTTCTGGAGATGATGGGGCTGAGCGAGCCACGCTTGAACAGTTTAATCCAAACGGTTTATGAGCAACTCGGCATGCAGCGGTTCTACACGCTGGTTGGTGGCGATGTGCGGGCGTGGCTGGTGCGACGCGGGGCGACTGCCCTCGAAGCCGCCGCAACCATCCACAGCGATATGGCAAAAGGCTTCATCCGTGCTGAGGTGTGCTCTGCCGATGAGGTGATTGCCGCGGGCGGCTGGCACGCCGCGCATCGTGCGGGTAAGGTGCATCTGGTCGGGCGCGAGCATAAACTCCACGACGGCGATGTGGTGCAGATCCGTTTCAATGTCTAATGCCGATGGTATTGAACGGCGTTGACAATCTGCTAGCACAGGGTGCGCGGGTGCTGGAAGGCAGGCGCGTGGGGCTGATCACCAATCACACGGGTCTCACGGCTGACCGTCGGGCGACTATCGACGCGCTGCGCGAACGGGGCATCCGCCTGACCGCGCTGTTTAGCCCCGAACACGGACTTCACGGGCAACTGGACGAGCGCGTGCCTGATACCGTTGATGAGCGCACGGGCTTGCCCGTCTACAGCCTCTACGGCGAGCGCAAAAAGCCCACCCCCCAGCAGCTGGAGCAGGTCGATGTGCTGGTGTTCGATATTCAGGACATCGGCGCGCGCTTCTACACCTACATCTCCACGATGGGGCTGGCGATGGAGGCGTGTGCAGAGGTGGGCTTGCCTTTCATCGTGCTGGATCGGGTCAATCCGATTGGTGGCGTGGCGTTGGAGGGACCAGTTGCGGAGCCAGAGTGTCTCTCCTTCACGGCTTATCACACGCTGCCGGTGCGACACGGGATGACGGTGGGCGAGCTGGCGCAGATGTTCAACGCGGAGCGCGGGCTGAATGTTGCACTGACGGTCATCCCCTGCAGTGGCTGGCGGCGCAGCCAGTGGTTCGATGCGTGCGGTCTCTACTGGATAAACCCTTCGCCCAACATGCGTCGCTTGCAGCAGGCGTTGCTCTATCCGGGCGTTGGCTTGCTGGAGGGTACGAATCTCTCGGTTGGGCGCGGCACCGATACGCCCTTTGAGGTCATCGGTGCGCCGTGGATCGATGGGCGCAAGCTGGCAGGCGTGCTGAACGAACTGCCCACCAGCACAGGCGTGCGCTTTGTCCCTGTTGCCTTTACGCCGACTGCCAGCACCTATAAGGGGGTCGCCTGCGAGGGTGTTTCGATATTTATCACGGAGCGGTCGAGGGTGCGTCCTGTGGCGTTGGGACTGGGAATAGCCTATGCGCTGCGACGGCTCTATCCGCGCGAGTGGGAAGCCCAACGGATGTTGGGGCTGCTCGCCCATCGCGAGGTGCATACGCTGCTGATGGAGGGAGCTGAACTGGAACGGATTCTGGGGCGGTGTGCCCGTGATGAGCGTGCCTTCCGCCACCGCCGCAAACGGTTTTTGATCTACTCTTCGTGACGACCCTCCAGACGGGCGCGTAGACCAATCAGGGTCAGCCCTACAACCTGTATAGTAATTCTAACCCAAGTTGCCACCTGTTGTTTTCGAGCAGGCGAGATTCCTCGCTTCGCTCGGAATGACACGGCTTCGCTCGGAATGACGGTTCTTCGTTCGGAATGGCACGGCTTCGCTCTGAATGATCACGCTGGCTTGGTGAAAACGAACCTGTCATTCCGAGC
>JBCNVA010000050.1:0-16335 GCA_039630445.1 Armatimonadota bacterium | reverse complement strand
GTATAATAACCCAACTTGCTACCTGTCATTTTTGAGTAGGTGAGGTTCCTCGCTTCGCTCGGAATGACAACGCTCCGCTCGGAATGACAAGGCGTTTTACGCGGCAGTGAACTTGTCATTCCGAGCCGAAGGCGAGGAATCTCAGATAGGTGGCAATTTGGGTTATAATACCGATCGGCGTTTCAAATGGCACAAGGCGACTGAAGTCGCACAGATACAGACGAAACCCCGCCTGCGCGGGGTTTATAGCCAGCGAAGGCTGGTTTCGTTTGGATGGGCACGACTTTAGTCGACCAAGCTTATGGACATTTGAAACCAATCGTATAACATTAGGCAGGCTTCGATTTCAGGGATACAGCTGCTGCTGGAAGCGCCTGATAGCCTACTCAGGGAATGCCCAGCCCATAGCGGGCGAACACCATCGTGATCAGCAGTACCGTGACGATACAGGCAAGATTGAGCATGAAGCCGGCACGAATCATCTCGTTGAGGCGTACTTCACCTGAGGCGAACACAATCGCATTTGGCGGGGTCGCGATCGGGAGCATAAACGCGGCGGAGGCTCCTACACCTACAGGGATCGTCAGTAGGCGTGGGTCGATGTTCAGCCCAACCGCCACCGCTCCCATAATCGGCAGGAAGGTAGCTGCCACCGCCGTGTTAGAGGTCAACTCCGTTAGAAAGATGATGAGCGTCGCCACCGTCAGCACCAGCAGCCAGACATCCACGCCTTGTAGCCCCTGAACGCGCTCGCCGATCCATCGTGCTAAGCCCGTGCTTTCGAACGCGCTCGCCAGCGCCAGCCCGCCCCCAAACAGCAGCAGCACGCCCCACGGTATCTTGATCGCTGTTTCCCAGTCCAGCACGGGTTGGCGCGGCGCGCGCGACGCAGGCAATAGAAAAAGCAGCAGCGCCGCACCGATTGCAATCGCGCTATCCGAAAGAGGCAGCCCGAACCGCTCCTGCAACGGCTGGCGCAAGAGCCAGCCGATTACCGCCATCAAGAAGACAACCAGCACCGTCTTTTCGCCCCGATTCATCGGCTCGCGACTGGTGAGCTGGGCATGCAGCTGTTGCTCCAACCCCCTCAGATGCTGCCCCCATAGGCGAAACTGGACAGCAGTCAACCAGAACCATGTGAAAGGCAGCATGAGGGCGACAAAGGGGATGCCGATCCATAGCCATCGCCCCATGTCGAGGGGTAGGTTGTGCGCATCGCGCAGGTAGCCTGCCAGCAGCGCGTTGGGCGCGGTGCCGACCAGCGTGCCCACCCCGCCAATCGAAGCCGAGTAGGCAATCCCCAGCATCAGCGCGGCACCGAAGGCATGGGTTGCCCGCATCGCTTCTACCCCGCGAACCCACTGCAGCACCGATAACCCAACTGCATACATCATCATGGTCGTGGATGTGTTGTTGAGCCACATCGACACCAAGGCGGTCGCCAGCATAAAGCCGCCCACCAGCCGCGCAGGACTGACACCCACCCATCGGATCACCAGCAGCGCGACACGGCGGTGCAATCCCCATCGCTCCATAGAGGCAGCAATCAGAAAACCGCCCAAAAAGAGAAAAATAATCGGGTCAGCATAGCGTGCCGCGGTCTGCTTCTCGTCCATAATGCCTGTGAGGGGCATCCACACAAGTGGCAGCAGTGCTGTTGCGGGGATAGGAATCGCTTCCGTGAACCACCAGAGCGCCATCCAGGCGGTCAAGCCAACCAGTCGCCATGCACCCTCCGAAAGCCCAGCGGGCGGCGCCATCAGCATCGGCACAAGGGCAAGCGCAGGTCCCAAAAGGAGCACGAGCAATCGTGCCCGCGAACTCATTGCGCAGGGCTGCTCCACCTCCAACACAGGTTGCCGCCTCTCTTTTGCCATCTAATACGCGCTATTCGCTGTGCGGGATGGGGGTTCCTATCGTCCCAGCCATGCCCAGACCCACGGCACGCTGAACAGGAAGCTATCGAACCGATCCAGCACGCCGCCATGACCGGGTAGGATGCGCCCGAAGTCTTTGACGCCAATCGCGCGTTTGAGCGACGATTCGAACAGATCGCCCAGTTGCCCCAGAATGCCAACGCCTGCGCCAATCAGAGCCGCCTTCCAGAGGGGTAGCCCCAATCCACTCGCGCCACCCAGCCCGATTAGCAGGCAGCAGGCGAAGTTGGCGACCGCGCCTTCCCAGCTCTTGGCAGGGCTAAGAGCAGGCGCAAGCCGATGCCGACCCCACGCCCGCCCCACGAAGTAGGCCATCGAGTCGCCCAGCCAGAGCATCGCCATCAGCCAGAGCAGCTCCAACGCGCCACGCTCGAACGACCAGCTACCCAGATTCACCGAAGCGAAGTCTAATCGCAGGCGCACGCCAAATGCCATCAGCCAGCCGACATAGAACGCTGCAAACAGTCCCACCCCCAGATTCAGCGCCACCATCCGCATCGGCGCTCGCCACGCCTTGCCCAGCTCCCACAGGCAGCCCAGCCCCAACGCCAAAAGCAGTGAGCCTTCCAGCAAACTATCAAATGGCACAGCGTCCACCGAGCCAGAATACTTTGCCTCGCTCAAAAGGCTGGAGAGAGCGGCACTTCCATCGACAGACACATAGGTGAGCAGCGGCAGCAATGCACCCCACACAAGCAGCACAGGATTCGGTGCAATCCGAGGCGTTTCGCCCTTTACCTCGCGATAGGCTCGTGCGAACTCCAGCAGCCCGATACTTGCTAAGAGGCTCAACGCCAGTGCCAGCAGCCATCCGCCTGGGATCAGCACTGCAAGCAAGAATAACGGGATGCCCACCAGGGCGGTCAGCACGCGCACGCTAAGCATGAGGCGTCAGGGGCTAAGAAGGGGATGTGGAACGAACCTCGGGCGCTGTCCCCGCATCGTTAAGAGCTGTGGCAGCGTTCTGTCCCGCCTCGCGGTGATTGACCGTTGCCGTGGGGGCGGGCACCCAGCGCACATAGAGCGTCAAGCCCTCCACACGCTCCACTTGCACATATTCGCCTTCCTCAATCGGTGGATCGAGCGCGATCGCTTTCCAGAGCGCACCGTCCACAAAGACCATTCCCTCTGGGTTGAGCTTCACGCGCACGCGCCCTACCTGACCGATCAGTCGCTCCCAACCACTTTCCTTGCGTCGGAACTGTGCTCGCACACCCGAATAGGCAATCCAGAGGAACAGCCCTGTCGTCAGTGCGGTCATCGTGCCCACCAGCCAGAGGCTGACGCGCAGCACGGGCGAGTCGGCTTGGAACAGGATGAGTGAGCCGATTGCAAACGACACAATCGCGCCGACTGTCAGCACCCCGTGCGTGGGTGTAAAGAGATCGGCGATAAAGAGCGCAAACGCCAGCAGGATGAGGGCAACTCCCAGCGCGTTCAGGGGCAGCACCGACGCCGCATAGAGCGCCAGCAACAGCGAGATGATGCCCACTACCCCTGGCAGCGTCGCGCCCGGATTCTGCAGCTCAAAGATCAGCCCATACAAGCCAAGCAGCATGAGAATATAGAACACATTCGGATGCGCCAGGAAGGTCAGCAGTGTCTCGCGCCAAGTCTTGGGAATCTCGCGGGTGGGGGCATTTTTGGTGCGTAGGGTGATGACTGCACCGTTGTTCAGCTTGACTTTGCGCCCATCAAGCTGGCGCAGCAGGTCGCCCATATCGGTGGCGATCAAATCAATCACTTTGTACTGTTTGGCTTCCCGCTCAGGGATGGATGCCGCTTCCGTGACGGCTTTGACCACCCACTCCTCGTTGCGTCCGCGCTGGCGTGCGAGCGTGCGAGCATAGGCGATTGTGTCATTCATCACCTTGCGCTTCATGTCTTTGGGAATTTCCTGCCCATCGCCCGCAACGGGCGTGGCTGCCCCGATGTTGGTGCCGGGCGCCATCGCGGCGACATGGGCTGCCACCGTGATAAACACACCCGCAGAGCCTGCCCGCGCGCCCGACGGCGATACATAGACCACTGTCGGCACCGTGCTGTTGAGCAACGCCATCGTGATGTCGCGCGTCGCCTGCAGCTCACCACCCGGTGTGTCCAGCAGCACGACGAACGCCGCTGCCTGCTTCGCCTGCGCCTCCTGCAACGCTCGAATGAGGTAGTCTGCTGAAGCGCGATGCACAACCTCCTTGAAGGGGATGTAGTAGACGACGGGCTTCTTACTGTCCGCACTCACCCACGCCCCAAGAGAGGCGAGCAGCAGCGTCAGCACGCCCCAAAAACGCCAGCCTCGCATTCCGATTCACCCCAGCCCGTATTATACCCTCAATCCCACAGCGGGGTAGACTCAGAATATGCAACCGGTTCAGGTCGGTTCCGTGCGGGTGGGCGATGGACGGCTGGCGCTAATTGCGGGTCCCTGCGTGATCGAAAGCCTCGAACTGTGTCAGCGCGTAGCGGGCACGCTGCGCGAGCTTTGTGCCCGACTCGGCATGCCCTACATTTTCAAGGCGTCCTTTGACAAAGCGAACCGTACCTCGCACGAGTCGTTCCGCGGCTATGGGCTGGAGCGCGGGCTGGAGGTGCTTGCCCGTATTCGGCGCGAGTTCGACCTGCCCGTCACGACCGACATCCACGAGAGCTGGCAGGCGGAGCCTGTGGCGCAGGCGGTCGACCTGCTGCAGATCCCGGCGTTCCTCTGTCGCCAGACCGATTTGCTCCACGCAGCCGCACAGACGGGCAAGCCCGTGAATGTCAAAAAAGGGCAGTTCCTTGCGCCCTGGGATGCAAAACACATCGTTGCGAAGCTGCAGGCGTTTGGCGCGACGGGCGTTTTGCTCACGGAGCGGGGCACCTGCTTTGGCTATAACACACTGGTGGTCGATATGGCGGGCTTGCCTGTGCTGAGGCAGTTCGGCGTGCCTGTGGTGTTTGATGCTACGCACAGTGTGCAGCGTCCGGGTGGTGCGGGGCATCAATCGGGGGGTGATCGGGCTTCTGTCGCGCCGCTGGCACGCGCGGCGGTCGCCGTGGGTATCGACGCGCTCTTTATGGAGGTGCATCCTGACCCGGAGCATGCCCTCTCCGACCCTGCCACGCAGTATCCGCTTGACCAGGTGGAGCCGTTGCTGCGCATCCTGCTGGAACTGCACGCCCTCGTTTCCCACCAGAACTTCGGCTAAAACGCCCCCCCATCCGCTGGCAGGAATTCAGGCGGGAGGCGTCTAAGGGTCATGCCATATGTTGACCGAGCAAAACCGCTTAGCCATCCTGATGCATGAGGGGTTGCGGGGTCCCTTTGGCAAGACGGGGATTGGACTGTTGCGCTACAGCCGCGCGCCCGTTGTCGCCGTGATCGACTATGAGTGCGCAGGGCAGTCCTTGCCTGCGCTCACGGGTATCCCACGCGAAGTGCCGATTGTCGCCTCGCTCCGAGAAGCGCTTGCCTATCAGCCCGACACGCTGGTGATCGGGATCGCGCCGCCAGGCGGGATGCTGCCCGACGCTTGGTGGCAGGAGGTGAAGCAGGCGGTGATGGCAGGGCTGAATCTGGTGAACGGGCTGCACCTGCCGATGGCGGAGCATCCGGAATTGAAGCCCCTCTTGCACGGTTGCCAGTGGATCTGGGACATTCGACGCGAGCCACCGGGACTGACGGTCGGCACGGGCGCGGCACGCTCCCTTGCTTGCAAGCGGGTGCTGACTGTCGGCACCGATATGGCGGTTGGCAAGATGACCGTGAGCATCGAGATGCATCGCGCCTGCCTGCAGCGCGGCTTGCGCTCCCGATTTCTGGCAACAGGTCAGACGGGGATTATGATCGAGGGGGACGGCATCCCGCTGGATGCGGTGCGGGTCGATTTCGCTTCGGGCGCGGTGGAGCAGTATGTGCTGCGGCTGGGTCAAGATGCCGATGTGGTGCATATAGAGGGTCAAGGCGCGCTGTTCCATCCCGCGTCGACAGCGACGCTGCCCCTGCTGCGCGGGTCTCAGCCAACGCATCTGATTCTGGTGCATCGGGCAGGGCAAACGCATGTGATGCGCCATGCGGAGGTGCCTATTCCGCCGTTGCCCGTGGCGGTGCGTCTTTATGAGGAGCTGGCGTCGTCGGGGGGGTGTTTCTATCCGTCGCGCGTGGTAGCGATTGCGCTCAACACGGCGCACCTTGGTGAACAGGAGGCGCAGGCGGCTATCGAGCAGGTGTCCCAAGAGACTGGCTTGCCCTGTACCGATCCTGTTCGCTTCGGTGCAGAACTACTGGTGGAAGCAGTGCTGTCCACCCCTTGAAAAGCCTTCACAGATGGGTATAATAGAGGTGGGAGCCGACGTAGCTCAGCGGTAGAGCGGCGCACTCGTAATGCGCAGGCCGTGGGTTCGAGTCCCACCGTCGGCTCCAGTTTTTTTATGATTGGTGCAGGCGCAGGCACATGTGCGCTGTCCACTCGGCGAGGGGCGGGATGAGTGCCTCCAGATTTGCCTCCTGCTCCTCAGGGGGCTGTTGCAAGTAGGCTTCGATGCGCTCGCGCCATTCGCGCAGCTCGTCAGAGTCGGCAAAGGGCGCCAGCATCTGGAGCAGCTGCTGGTGTGCCTCCTTGCGCTGCATCACTTCCAGCGCGTCGAGCATCTGGCGGTGGCTGCCACCTTCCCAGATGGGCAGCACCATCGCCTCGCGCAGCAGCCGTTCTGCGGGGAATTCCGCCAGCACGCCCAGACCGCCGTGCACCTCCATACACCACTTCGCGCCCTGCACGGCTTGCTCTGCTGTCCAGTACTTTGCCAGATGGGTCACCAGCCGAAAGAGGTGGTAGCGCGGGTTGTAGGGCGGGGTCTGCTGCCACACCTCTTGGAGCAAGCGGGCAGCGATCCAGCTGAGTGCGAAGGCGCACTGCAGGCGATGATGCCACTGCTCGAACTGCCGCCGCATCAGCGGTTGCTCAATCAACGGTCTGCCGAAGGCAACGCGATGGCGCGCGAACTCCTCTGACTCAGCAACCGCCCGTTGCAACAAGGCGACACTGCCGATGCTATTAGCAACGCGCGAGATGTTTAGCACTTCCAAGATGAGATAGATGCCAATTTCGACGCTGCCGATCAGGTAGGCTTCACTGTTATTGAACTCCACTTCGCCTGTGGGCACGGAGCGCGTGCCGATTTTATCCTTGATGCGGCGGATGAGGTAGTTCAGCGTGCCGTCCTCGCGCCAGCGGGGCACCAGAAAGAGCGCCAGCCCGCGAATGCCTTCGGGCGCACCGTGCGGGCGTGCCGCCACCACCGCCAGCTCCGCACCCAGATTGCTGCAGAAATACTTTTCGCCAACGAGTCGGTAGTGGTCGCCCTCAGGGATCGCTACGGTGCGCACATTCGCACCCAGGTCAGAACCGCCACCTATCTCGGTCATCCATGTCGCACCCTGCCACACGGTCTCGTCACGCTTGAGCAAAAGTGGCAGGTAGCGCTCCTTCAGGAGGGGATTGCCATACTTGGCGAGGGGGACCGCGGTTGCTAAGCTTACTGTGTGCGGGCAGTAGAGTCCGGGGTCATAGAAGGCGGTGAGATAGCCCAGCGCGAAGCTGGCAAGCCAGTCGCCTTCCTCCAGCACGCGCCAGACGATGCCATGCCGATATGCCTGCAGCACCATGTCACGGTAGCCAGCGGGCATCACCACCTCGTCGATGCGCTCACCCTGACGGTTGTACATCCGCAGCCAGGGCGTGCCTGCCCGATCGACTGTTTCCGACAGGGCGCGTCCTGTCGTCTCCCACCAGGCATGGTACTGGTGCAACGCCTCGGCACAGGGCAAACTACCCAGCTGCGACTCCAAAAAGGCAACAGGGCTGTTCATGGTCGTTCAGAGGGGTGATTGCCTGCCTCTTTGCTGTCCGCTGCTGCTCGAATGAACGCTTCGAACAGGGCGCGGGTAGCAGGTGCATCGGGGTCGCGCTCTGGATGCCACTGCACCCCGATAAAGAAGGGTAGCTCTGGGTCTTCGATGCCCTCAATCACGCCATCAGGCGCGTAGGCTACAACGCGCAAGCCTCTTCCCACGTCCCGCACGGCTTGATGGTGTGCGCTGACGCTCTCGAACTGTTCCTGCCCAATCAGCGAATACAGGCGGGAGGTCGGCTCCAGGCGGACGAAGTGGCGAGGGTCATCTTGTTCGTGCGAGTCGCGTCGGTGTGGCAGCGTCACGAAGGGCAGGTCAGGCAGGTGCTGATAGAGCGTACCGCCCCGCCACACATTCAGCAGCTGTGCGCCGTAGCAGATACCCAGCACCGGCTTGCGCCGCGCTTCGAACGCCTCCAGCAGTGCCCACTCCATCTCGAAGCGGGGACGCGCCACAATTCGCACCGTCGGGTGTGGTTCCTCGCCAAACAGGCGCGGATCCAGATCAGCACCGCCCGGAATGAGCAGTCCATCCAGGACATCCGCCAGCGCGTCCGCATCCGCATCGGTCGGGATCAGCACAGGAACACCCCCCGCACGGATGACCGCACGCGCATAGGTGTCATCCATCCGCAACTCGCCAAACCCGTTCTGCTCTGCACGCCAGTTGCAACTAATACCAATCAGCGGTTTTCGTGAAGTCATAGGTATTGTCCCTGCAGGGATAATACCCCACAAACGGGTGGACGGGACATTATCATGCGCGAATCTACAGCCCAGAACGCGGTTTTGCAAGCCCCCTAATGGAGTATAATAAACGCATACGCTGGCTTTCGGTCAGTGGAAGGAGGCACTAATCATGCAGAAGCGATGGCTGAGTGTGGCGTGGCGCGCGTTGGGCGCGCAGCTTGTCGTGATAACCGCCCTTTCGCAGGGCATGACCCAGTCATTCACCTATCAGGGCTTCCTCAGGGACGGTGGAAACCCCGCCAACGGCACCTATGACTTCGAGTTCCAGCTGTTCGACTCAGGCGGTAACCCTATCGGCTCCACTGTAACCGTTAACGACCTGAGTGTGCAGAACGGGCTGTTTACCGTCGATCTGAACTTCGGGGCGATTGGCACGATCTGGACAGGCGCAGACCGCTATTTGGAGATCCGCGTGCGTCCGGGCAACAGCACAGACCCATATACGACACTTACTCCCCGCATCAAAATCAATCCCACCCCATACAGCTTCTTTGCCTTCCAGGCGCCTTGGAGTGGGCTGACGGGCATCCCTGCGGACTTCGCCGACGGGATAGACAACGACACGACCTACTCGGCAGGCGACGGGCTACAACTGATCGGCACGACCTTCTCCATCGCCACAGGTGGCGTGGTGACCGATATGTTAGCAGACCTTTCGGTAACGACGATCAAGATAGCGGATGGCGCCGTGACCTCCGCCAAGATTGCCGATGGCACGGTTGCTACAGCCGATCTGGCGGATGATGCCGTGACCTCCGCTAAGATTGCTGATGGCACGGTTGCTACAGCCGATCTGGCGGATGGCGCCGTGACTTCTGCCAAGATTGCCGATGGTACTATTCAGACGATAGATATTGCCGACGGCGCGGTGACTTCGGCGAAGATCGCCGATGGTACGGTCACTACTACCGATCTGGCGGATGGCGCTGTGACCTCCGCTAAGATTGCCGATGGCACTATTCAGACGATAGATATTGCGGACGGTGCGGTGACTGATGAGAAACTTTCGACCACAGGTGTAGTTCCCAGCACCTATGGCAGCGCGACCGAGGTGGCGCAGATTACTGTGAACGCGCAGGGGCGGATCACTGCTGTGAATAATGTGACCATCTCTGGTGTGTCGCCCGGTGGCGCTGCAGGTGGCGACCTGAGTGGGACTTACCCGAACCCGACGGTAGTGCGGCTGCAGGGGCGTGCTGTGTCCAGTACGGCGCCTACCACAGGGCAGGTGCTGAAGTGGGACGGTAACCAGTGGGCGCCTGCAACCGATCTTACGGAGACCCTCTGGACCGCCTCGGGTGCCAACATTTACAACACGAACACGGGGAATGTCGGTATTGGCACAAATGCGCCCACCTATCTGCTGGATGTGCGCGGCAACCGCACCACACGCTTGGTGAACATAGAAAACACGAACACAAGTAGCACGGCGGATGGGCTTCAGATTACTGTCTTCGGCTCGGCTAGTTCGGGGCTGAACAGCATCGCAACGGGTGCCAGTGGCATCGCGGTGCGTGGTGAAGCGTCAGGCGCCAGTGCCTGGGCAGGCTATTTCGTTGGACGCGGGTATTTCTCTGGCAATGTCGGCATCGGCACTGGCACCAGCTCTGCGGATATAACAGCACGGCTGAATGTGGCTGCCAATAGTACCGCTACCAACGCCACCCTGCGCCTGCACGAGACCGAAGCCGATTTTGCCCGGCTGGAGTTCACCAACACCAACACGGCACGCAAGTGGCAGATCAGTGGGCTGATCGGCTCTGCAGTGGCTAACGACCGCCTCAACTTCTCGAACAGCGGTGTAGGCGACATCATGAGCATTCGTGGCGACGGCACGGTGGCGGTGCGCGTGCTGGAAATCACGGGCGCCGACCTCGCCGAGAAGTTCCCCGTCACCGACAAGGTGGAACCCGGTATGGTGGTGGAGATCGATCCCGATAACCCTGGCAACCTGCGCCTCGCCCGCGGTGCGTACAACAAGCGCGTAATCGGTGTCGTGGCAGGTGCGAACGGACTGTCCAAGGGCATCATCCTGGGCAACTTGGAAGGCAGCGAGAACCATGTGCCCGTTGCCCTCAGCGGGCGCGTGTGGGTCTATGCCGATGCGACCGAGTGTGCCATTGAACCGGGCGACTTTCTGACCACTGCTGAGCGCCCTGGGTACGCGATGAAAGCGGTGGATCTTGCCAGAGCGCAGGGGGCGATTATCGGCAAGGCGATGACCCGTTTGGAGAAGGGCAAGACGGGTCTGGTGCTGGTGGTCGTGAACCTGCAATAAGGAGGTGCGACGATGAAACGCGGCTGGCTTGCGGGGTGCTTTGCCCTGCTGATAAGCTTTGGCACGGCGCAGGAAGGTGAGTTCGCCGATCCCGTCGTGGTAGATAAGCGCACGCCACTTGCCCAGCCACCCACCAAACGCCTTGCCCCCAACGCGCCCGCGCGGGTGATCGACCTGCCCGCCACTGTCACCCCACCGCCCGATTGGGAAGGCTACAACCGTCCCTTCTTCGTGGCGGGGTATGTGGCGCCCGCACCGCCTAACCTTGTGCAGGATATTCGCTGGACGCGCTATGACGACGGCGCAGGCACGCGGGGGCAGGTAGGCGTGCTGGTGCTGCGTTCGCAGGGCGCGAAGGCGCTGCGCGTGCGCTTCTCGGGTGGACGCTGGGAGCCTGAGGTGCAGCTGCGCGTGTTTGACCCTGTTGGAGGCTATGCGTTTCCTGTGGACCTGCCAATCTGGGACGAAAAGGGCGACTGGTGGACGACGATTATCTTTGGCAACCAGATTGGGCTGGAGTTTTTCGTGCCTGATTGGGTGGAGAAGCCCTTTATCCCCGACATCACGGCGATTGCGTATCACTTTGCAGGTCCTGGGATTGTGCAGAGCGACTTTGAGCCGACTTCGGGATGTCCCCTGAACGATGTAAGCTGCTATCCCGACCTGCGCAACTCGGCAGCGCTTGCAGTCTGCATGCTGGGATTCATTAGCGGTGGGTCTGTATCGGGCTTCTGTTCTGGAGCGGCGATTGGGCGCAATCCCGCGGATACAGGCACTCCTGCCCCCATCGTGATGACCGCACGCCACTGTGTGGGTACCCAAACCGATGCGAACGCAACGGTGTTCGTGTGGGACTACTTCACCCCGAGTTGTAACGGGACGCCTCCCAACCCGAACACTCTGCCGCGCAGCAACGGCTCACTGCTGCTGAAGCAGCATCAGGGCAGCGACTGGAGCCTGCTGGGGTCATACCAGCCGACGGCGGCGGAGGTCTATCTGGGCTGGGATACTGCGTATGTCTCAGGCGGCACGACGCTGACGGCGATTTCACATCCGATGTCGCCTGCGCCGCCGGGTGGGGCGTATATGCGCGTGGCGTTTGCCCAAAAAACAGGTGATACAACCTGTGGTGCGGTGGGCGGCTCGCAAACCTGGCAGGTGCGCTGGACAAACTCCACCATTCGCCAGGGCAGCTCCGGCTCGGCGCTTCTTGACAGCGCCAACCGTGTGCGGGGAACCGCCTCATGTGCCACGAGCTGTATTCTAGTCGACCCGAAGTGCTGTCCACCAAGCCCGAACGCGCTGGGCTTCTACGGTCGGTTCGATGTGGCGTTCCCCATCGTGCAGTGGTATCTGTCCAACATGGCGAACCCGACCTATGTGAACCTTGCGGTCAGCGGCGATCCCGGAAATGGCGGCAATACCGAGCGCGGCACTTCTGCCAATCCGTTCAACACGGTGTATGAAGGCACATTCTGCGTGCCAACTGGCGGTACGGTACTCATCGCGCCGGGTAACTACAACGAGCGGTTCCGTCTCTGGCGTCCGATGCGCTTGGAACGCAGCGGGACCTCGGGCGTGGTGCGCATCGGCGCGCCGTAAGCCCTCACCCCCAGCCCCTCTCCCACAGCGTGGGAGAGGGGAGAGTAGGGGCAGACCCCCGTGTCTGCCCCAAAGTAGACAGGAGGAGGCTTGGCGATGAAAACTGTGCTGAAACGAATGAGCATTGCAGCCCTTGCGCTGCTGAGCTTGACACTCGCGAATGCCCAATCGGGTGGCGGGTATGACCTTAGCTGGGGCACGATTGACGGCGGCGGCATCACCTTCGCCACAGGTGGAACCTTCACCCTTGGCGGCACGGTCGGGCAGCCCGACGCCAGCGACGCCCTCACGGGCGGCCCATTCAGCCTCACGGGCGGCTTCTGGTTCACAGCGCCCGCCTGCATCCCCACGAATGGGGATGTGGATAGGAATGGCTGTGTGGACGATGCCGACCTATTGCAGGTGCTGTTTGCGTTCGGGGCGTCGGGTTCCAACCCTGCCGATGTGAATTGCGATGCTCTGGTGGACGACGCCGACCTGTTGATTGTGCTGTTCAACTTCGGCAGCGGGTGCTGAACCCTCTGCAAAGGCGAAGTGGCGAATAGCGAAGTGGCGAAGTAGTTTTTAAGATTCGCCATTTCGCTATTTCGCCATTCGCCCAAAAATCTCAGCCTTTTACCTTCTCAAAAAACATCACATACTCGTGCTTGAACACATAGAAATTGTGCCTTAGGGCGCGATAGCGCCACAGATGATGCTGCCCGCGTTTGCCTCGATTCTCCTGAATATCCTTCACGCAGATACTTTTCAGCCGAAAGCCGTTTCGCAGCACGCGCTCCATCGCATAGAAACCCAGCGGGATCCATTCGCCGCGCGTGTACTTGTCCCCAATCACCAGCACCAAAAATCGCCCCGTTGCCAGCATGGGCGCAAAGTTTTTCACCGCCTGCTCGAACCGCTCCAGAAAGGCTTCCTCGCTGGAGGCGTTTGAGAGGTCTTGCGGATCATTGCTAAAACGGATAATATCATGGTAGGGCGGGTGGAGAATCAGCAGATGTGCCTGCGTGAAGCCCCACATGCGCATTTGCTGGCACACCCGTTCGGCGGTTTCGGGCGCGCAGCTGTTGCCCTCAAGGATTGCCCATCGGGTGGAGCTGTCATCGACTCGCAGAAGCCGCTGACGCACCTCGTGCACGCATTCTGGCTTCAGATCAATCCCGATGCCATATCGTCCCAACTGCACCGCTTCGATTAGGGTCGTGCCCAGCCCCATGAACGGGTCGATGACCAGCTCGCCGCGCCTTGTGAAGCGGCGTATCGCCTGATTCGGGATCTGAGGCACGAAGTTGCCCCAGTATTCGGGCGAGTGGACGCCGTTATTGTCACGCCTGCCCAGCAGCCAGAGGCTGTCGGTGAGGAGGTCGTTGTATTCCCTCCATCGCGTCAGGTCTAGGTCGTTCAAGGGTTCACGGTGAGCCATGCCTGTCATCCCCCTGCCAAGCAGGGAAGTATACCCTGAAAAAGTATAATAACCCAAGTTGCTACCTGTTGCCTTTGAGCAGGTGAGGTTCCTCGCTTCGCTCGGAATGACAACGCTCCGCTCGGAATGACACGGCTTTTTACGCGGCAAGGCGCTTGTCATTCCGAGCCGAAGGCGAGGAATCTCGGATAGGTAGCAACTTGGGTTATTATACCACTCACCATTTCAAGTGTCGTTATCGTCGGCGGGGACGCCGACGCTACATAGGGTGCGTTCGTAGCGTCGGTGTCTTGCCGATGACATCACGGTGTCTGCTCTGCCAATTGGTATAATTGCACTGTACGCGGACTCACCTGATGAGGTGGTAACGCTGCATCCGATTGCACGCGATGAAGTTCGTATTGATTGTGCCTGATGGGATGGCAGATTGGGGTCTGCCTGAGCTGGAGGGGCGTACCCCGCTGATGGCGGCAAACACACCCTATTTGGATGCGCTGGCGCGTGAATCGCTGATTGGCGCGGTGCAGACCGTGCCACCGGGCATGTATCCGGGCAGCGATGTGGCGAACATGGCGCTGCTGGGCTATGATCCCCGCCTGCACTACACGGGGCGCGGTCCGCTGGAGGCAGCCGCGATGGGTGTGCCGTTAGACCCGCGCGATGTCGCCTTCCGCTGCTCGCTGATTAGCACCGACGGTGAGATTCTGCTCGACCACAGCGGGGGCGGCATCCCCACCGATGAGGCACGCCAGCTGATCATGCTGCTGGAGGAAAAGCTTAGCACGCCGCGCATCCATTTCTTTGCGGGTGTCGGGTATCGCCATGTGATGCGCTGGAGCGACGGACCCACCGAGCTTGTTTGCACGCCCCCGCACGAGATAGTTGGGCAACCGTTGCGGGCGCACTTGCCGCGTGGCGACGGCGAGCAAACCCTACGCCAGCTGACGGAGGATTCATTTGAACTGCTCGATTCGCATCCCATCAATCAGCGTCGGCGTGATGAGGGCAAACTGCCCGCCAACATGGTCTGGTTCTGGGGTCAGGGACGCGCCCCGCATCTGGAGCCGTTCAGCCTCAAGTGGGGCATCACGGGCGCCGTAGTGGCGGCTGTCGATCTGGTGAAAGGACTGGGCGTGCTGGCGGGACTGGAGACGCCCACCGTGCCTGGCGCCACAGGCTATGTGGATACTGATTATCGCGCCAAAGGCGAATACACCCTACGCATGCTGCAGAAGCACGACTTCGTTTATACCCATATCGAGGCACCCGACGAGGCGGGGCATCACGGCGATATTGAAGCGAAAATCTGGGCGATTGAGCAGATTGACCGCCACATTATCGGGCAGGTAGTGGACGGGCTACGCGCGCAAAATCAGCCATTCCGCCTGATGGTCGTGCCCGATCATTTCACGCCCATCGCCAAGCGCACCCATGCAGAGGGACCCGTGCCGTTTCTGCTGTACGATTCGCAGAACCCGCGCACGAATCGCCTGCCCTATGACGAGTCGGTGCTGGACACTCCCGGCATCCCCTTGGTGGAGGAGGGGCATCGCCTGATTGAGTGGCTAATCAATGCATGAGCAGGGCTTTATGTGCCTGCCAACAGTTTAATAACCCAACTTGCCACCTATCTGGGATTCCTCGCCTTCGGCTCGGAATGACAAGTTCACTGCCGCATAAAACGCCCTGTTGCTACCGTGTAAAATGCCATGTCATTCCGAGCGGAGCGTTGTCATTCCGAGCGAAGCGCGGAACCTCACCTACTCAAAAATGACAGGTAGCAAGTTGGGTTTTAATTTAATATGTTGTGCCCTGCCCCGCTGGTGGTGCTTGGGTGGGGCTGCCCGGAGGCGCTTGCATGCCAGGACCAGGTGCGCCGGGCGGAGGCGGCACGATGGCTTCAGGTGGCGGTGTCCGAAACTCCGAAGCGCCGCCTACTGCAGGCGCAGGCGCAAACAGCACGCGATAGAGGAAAAAGCCTGCCACCAACAGCACTACCACGATAATTCCTATTGCCACCGGCATCGGTATCTCTTGCCTAAGCATCGCTACTATTCCCCAAAAAGCATGATGCTCCATCGAGTCGGAAATTCCTGCTCGATGGAGCTTTGGTGGGATTACTGCTGCCACTTCCAGACCTTGGTCGCCCCACTGGGATATACCACCACCATCGTGGCGATACGACCGCCTTGGATGTGGCGCTGTTCGTACATGTAGTTGTCCAGCAGGATGCGTACCCGATCGTCCAGCGTATCGCTGGAGCGTCCCCAAATCATGTTCTCCGCTGCCAGCTGGTTCGCCTCTTCGGGCGAGGAGCCTGTGTAGCGGAATGCGCCCCAGTCATAGTTCGGATAGTAATAACTGGAGCGTCCCCGTGTACGGGCAGGGTCGTAGAAGTAGCCGTTATTGAACCCGCTGGTGTTGAAAGGATTGGGACAGTTGCCATCCACCCAGCACTGGGG
>JBCNVA010000005.1:0-2673 GCA_039630445.1 Armatimonadota bacterium | reverse complement strand
GTTCGCCCTCCCCCCCCCTCCCTCTCCCCCGCTGCGGCAGAGCGCGTTCCCCCTCCCCCCCCACCCCTCGCCCACGCTGTGGGAGAGGGGGGGTGAGGAAGTCGTCATCTACGCCGACTATATTCTGGACGCGACGGAAACGGGTGAGTTGTTGCCCCTTGCGGGCGTGGAGTATGTCACGGGCGCGGAGGCGCAACGCGACACAGGCGAACCACATGCCAAGCCCGAACCAGAGCCACTGAATATGCAGGCGGTCACCTGGTGCTTCGCGATGGGCTACGACCCAAAGGGTGACTACACCATTCCCAAGCCCGCCCGCTATGACTGGTGGCGCAGTTTCCAGCCACCTTTTTGGACAGGTCCGCTGCTGAGCTGGGAGGATGTGCATCCCGTCACCTTGCAGCCGCGTCGCTGGAGCCTGTTCGGTGAGGGGGGTACGCTGGCGCTGTTTGGCTATCGGCAGATTGTGAACCCTGCGCTCTATCCGCCTGAGCTTGCGCCTCTGCCCGTTACAATTGTCAACTGTCCCCAGAACGACTACTTCCTGGGTCCGCTGTACGAAGTGCCCGAGCAGGAGGCGCAGCGTCACTGGCAGGGAGCGCGGGAGCTGTCGGAGTGCCTGCTCTACTGGCTGCAGACCGAGGCACCGCGCCCAGATGGGGGGATGGGCTATCCAGGTTTGCACCTGCGCCCTGACATCATGGGCACGCCCGACGGCTTCGCCAAAATGCCCTACATTCGCGAATCGCGGCGGATCAAGGCGCGATTCACCATCTGCGAGCAGCATGTGAGTGTGGCATGCCGACCGGGCGAGACACTTGCCGAGCCGTTCCCCGATAGCGTGGGCGTCGGGCACTACCGTATCGACCTGCACCCTAGCACGGGGGGCGATAGCTACTTAGATATCGAGGCGCTGCCCTTTCAGATTCCGCTGGGCGCGCTGCTGCCTGTGCGGGTGCGCAACTTGCTGCCTGCCTGCAAGAATATCGGTACCACCCACATCACCAACGGCTGTTATCGGTTGCATCCTGTGGAGTGGAACATCGGCGAGTCGGCGGGGTTGCTTGTGGCATTCTGCCTGCTGCGTGGAGTGGAGCCGCATCAGGTGTATGAGACGCCCGCGCTGCTGAGCGAGTATCAGAGCCTGCTTCAGGCACAGGGCATCCCGCTGGCGTGGGCGTTCTAATACTAATCAGGATTTCAAGTATCGTAGTTTCGTCGGCGGGGACGCCGACGCTACGAAGTAGCTGGGGAACCTTACGGAGGGGGTCTGGCTGGGCAGGGCGCGGTAGCCGCGCCCTGCACAAGGAGTACCTCGTGAACGAACTCGCTCAGTCGCTTTTGCTTCGCGGTTTTGTCTCTGGTTCGGGTTCGGCAGCGGTTTCTGAGGCACTGGCAGGCGAGGCGGCGTCGGTCTGGGCTTGCATGCGCACCGCACCGATGCGCTGGGCAATCTGGATAAGCTGCTTTGCCAGCTCGCCGAATCGCCCGTCGCCATCGCCCAGCATTTCCAGCCCGCTGAGCGCGCCGTCGATCGCCATACCCAGCCCCAGACCCCGCGCGTACTGCTCGGTCATGCGGGCAAGCGTCTGCGGGTCGCCAAAGATGTTCATGTGTCCGCGGCTCATGAACTGCCCGATAGCGCGTGCCAGCTCGATCTGCACATCGCGCTGCGCCTCCACACGCAGCTTTTCGAGTTCGAACTGGAGTGCAGCTTCGCTGTAGGTCTGGCGATATTCGAGGGCTTGCCGTTCGACCTCCACGCGGGCACGCTCCACTTCGACCTGCTCGCGGGCGATGTTCACATCGACCATCTTGATGGCGGTCTCGCCGCGGGCGACCTGCTCGCGTGCCTCCGCTTCGGCTTCGGCGCGGGTGCGGATCGCTTCGGCTTCCAGCTCGGCGGCTTGCTTCTGCGCCTCCGCCTTTTTGACCTCTGCGAAGGCAGCGACCTGCACCTCGGTCTCGCGCTTGATGCGCTCCTGCTCGATCTGCTGTTTGGCGGCGATGAGTTTGGTCTGTGCCTCGCGGTCGGCAGCAGCAAGCTGCTGCACGGTGATAATCTGCTGGTTAGCCTTTTCGCGCTCCGCCTGAGCTTCGAGCGCCTTCTTTTCGGCTTCAGCGCGCTGCCGTTCCGCTTCAGCGACGGCAATCTCTTTCTCGCGCTCCGCCAGCTCAATCGCTTTCGCGCGCTCAATATCGGTCTTCTGGAGCTCCTGCTGTTTCAGCAACAGCAGTCGGTCGCGCTCTACGGCTGCCACCCGCACCGCCTGATCCTGTTGAATCTGGGCTTCCTGAATCTGGCGTTCCTGTTCGATGCGGTAGGTTTCGGCTTCACGCTTGCGTTCCGCCTGAATCTTGGCGATTTCGGCTTGCTGGGCGGCTTCCGCTTCGGCGCGCTGGCGCTCCAGCTCCAGAATCTCCTTCTGGGTCTGCACATTTTTGAGCGTGATTTCGCGCCGCGCTTCCTGTTCGATGCGGTTGCGCTCCACCAGCGCCGCCTGCGTAATCTCGGTGATTTTGCGCTTGCCCTGCGCGTCGAAAATGTTATTGTCCGACAGCAGCTCCTGCGAGGTCTGGTCTAAGCGCGAGATGGTAACCGATTCCAGCGTCAGTCCGTTCTGCTCCAGGTCGCTACGCACGAGTTGTTGCACTGCGCTGGCGAAGGCGTCG
>JBCNVA010000049.1:0-12103 GCA_039630445.1 Armatimonadota bacterium | reverse complement strand
GAACACACCCTGCATATCGTTGGCGCTCTCGCTGACAACAAAGCCCCACGCAGGCGGGGTTTTCGCCAGTGAAGGCAGGCTTCGTTTGGATGGGCGTGACTTTAGTCGACCACTTACCCTTCAAGTTCTATAAGCCGAGTTAATCTTGACATACTCGGCAGTTAGGTCGCTCGACCAGAAGGTGGCGGAGGCGTTGCCCTGCCCCAGCGAGAGCAGGATCTGGATCTCCTCTGTTTGCAACTTTTGCGACAAACCTTGCTCATCGAAAGGCAGCGGCTGCCCCCGCTCGAACACGATCACACCTTGCATCACCAGTCGCATCTGGTTTGGCTCGATGGGCACGCCGCTGCGCCCTGCAGCAGCGATGATTCGTCCCCAGTTCGGGTCCCCGCCGTGGATCGCCGTTTTGACCAGCAGCGATTCGGCAATCGTGCGGGCAACCTTGCGTGCCTCCTCCTCGCTCGCAGCGCCCTCTACACGCACCTCAAAGATTTTGGTTGCGCCCTCACCATCGCGGATGATGCGCTTTGCCAGATACTCGCACACCTGATACAGCCCCTCTCGGAAAGCCTCCAGAGAGCGCTCGCTCACCTGCACGCCCGATGCACCATTCGCCAGCAGGATGACCATATCGTTCGTGCTGGTGTCGCCATCCACCGTGATGCAGTTGAAGGTGCGATCGACCACCTCACTCAGGCAGGCTTGCAGGGTGGGAGCATCGACAGCGGCGTCGGTTGTGATGAAGGCGAGCATCGTTGCCATGTTGGGCGCAATCATGCCTGCTCCTTTGGCGATGGCACCAAGGCGGATCGTGCCCTCAGGCGTTTCGATTTCTAAGCTGGCGCGTTTGGGGAAGGTGTCGGTGGTGAGGATGGCATCGGCAGTGGCACGGTCGTCCCCGTCGCTGAGGCGTGCAAAGGCAGCTGGGATACCCGCCTCAATCGCGCTCATGGGCATCGGCACGCCAATAACCCCTGTGGAAGCGACCACCACCTGCAGTGGATCGCAGCCGAGCCGTTCCGCCACGAGGGTCGCCATCCGTTGGGCGTCCCGCTCGCCCTGTTCACCCGTGAGGCAGTTGGCATTCCCGCTGTTGGCAACAATCGCGCGGGCACGTCCACCTGCTACCACCTGCTTCGACCAGCGCAGCGGCGCAGCCTGCACGCGATTCTGCGTGAAAGTGCCCGCCACGCTCGCCTCCCTGTTCGACACAATCAGCGCGAGGTCAAGCAACCCCGGCTTTTTGATGCCGCAGTAGACCCCCGCACTGCGAAACCCTCTCGGAAAGTTCACACCCAGGTTTGGATTGATTGCACTCATCGCATATCTCCTGAGACTTACTCGGACGGATTCTGCTGAGCCTCCACTAAGAGCCTTTCCAGAACCTGGCGACATAGCGATTCGGCAATCCAAATGTCGCTCCGAATCATGATTGTCTCTATCAAGAGACGCACCTCATCAAGGGAAAGCAAATTTTGGCGATAAGCTTGCACCAGTATTCCGAGTGTTCCGCGAACTTTTAGTCCATAAGCACGTGCTGTTTCACGCGCGCGTAAATCATCCAAAAGCACTAAATCGACATTTTCACGCATAGCTAAGTAGATCGTATCCCGCTCACCCCTATCCAGAGGAAGCATTTTTATATCGTCGGGAATCTCAGCCTCACCAACAGGAACAACCTGCATATGCCCGCGCCTGATCTCCAAATAAATTAGATGGGCATCGGGATGCCCTTGTGCCAAGCCTTCAATCACCGTCTCTTGGTAAACCGATTCTGGTAGAAGAATGCTCTCATACAGATCTCTTAGTAGCGATACAACCCCCAACTTACCCAACGCCATCAGGGGACCAGCGTTCACCACGACCTTCATCCTGTCTCTTCCTCAACCATCTCCGGATCCCAGAGCGGCTGAACACCCATGATGCGCGCATAACGGATGAATTCCTGCTTTTTTACGCCAGCCAGCTCTGCAGCGCGCCCAAGGGAGGCAGCACCGCGTTGGTAAAGTAGCAGCGCCTCATGAATACGAGCTTGAGACAAGCCAAGCAGCAACAGTTCCAGCAGCCGATCCTTGTAAGGCTCCAGCTTATCCCAATCCGCCTCCGGAATTTCTATGACCGCCTTCATAGCCCCAGTATACCTGAGTGTAAAGCGCATCCCGATGTCATGGCTCCTTAATCTTCGAGAGCAGATCGAAAGCCGCTGGGTGTCCGCGCCAGGTGATGATGCCCTTCGGATTGATGAGAAAGGCAGTCGGCACGCTCCGAATACCGAACGCGAAGGCGGCAGGACTTTGCCATCCGCCCTCACCTGCCCAGAAGTGATAACAGGCGTCCCAAAGCCCCATCTTCGTGAGATACGGCTTCACAGGGTCTGGCGTGTCGTCGATGCTGAGGGTGATGACCACCAATTTGTCTTTGAGTTGCTCCTTGAGCATGGGTAGCTGCGCTTTGAGCTTCTCCAGGGCATAACGGCAGGGTCCACACCAGGTCGCCCAGAAGTCGATGTAGACCCACTTCCCGCGGTAATCCTTCAGCTGCTTTTTGTCTTTGCCCTCGATAGGGTACAGCGTAATGTTAGGCGCAAGATCCCCCTCGCAGGGCGGCACGCGGAAGGTGGTAGGGGTCTTATACCTTGGATCGCCAAGGTAGATCATCCCCGCTGTCTCCTCACGATTGGCGATACGCAGTTCATAGGTGACGCGCTCCTTGAGCTGAGTGAGGGTTGCACGCCCTTTACTGTCCAGCTTCCCTTCTGCAACCTTCACTTCGCGCTGTGCCTCGTCGCGCACAAACAGCGTGTATGGCTGGTTTGCAGCAGGCTTACCGTCAGGCATCAGCACTGTAATAGTGAACCGCTGATCGCCGCGGTACTTGCTCGGATCGGGCGGCGCGTAAGCCAGCCGAAGGGTGGCAGGCTTGTCGGGTTGCAGCATCACCCGCTCTCGCCGATAGAACAGTTGCTGACCTCCTTGTACGCCCTGCTTCTTATACCAAGCGATTTTCGGCGCGCCTATCAAATCGACGAGATACTCGCCAGGGCTTAGGTCATCTAAAACGAGTGTGCGTTGTTTTTCGACACGCTCCTCAACAGGGTTATAGCCAAATGGCATGCTAAATGGAGTTAGCACCGACTTGCTTAGGCTGACAGTGAACCGTCCATAGACGCCTTTAGGCGCTCGGGAGACATCTGCCTGAATCTCCAACCGGCACGGCTTGGGTAAGCGAATTTCTGCGCGTCCTTGCTTGACCGACCCGGCATCAATGACAGCGTCGAAACCTCGTAAAAAGCCAGGATGCTCCACCATGACCAGTAGCGGTCCTGACCAGTCTTCTGGTAGACTGCATCGATAGCGCCCTTCACCCAGCGGTTCCAAACCAAACTCGGAGTAGAGACGGAAGCCCTTACGATAACCTTGTGCATCAAATTCATAATCCATATAGTTGAATACTGCTTCAAATGTATCTTCTTGCAGGCGGAAAATTGCTATGTTTAGAGGTTCGGGTAGTGGTTTGCCCGTCTCGTTGAGCAGGGTGATTTCCAGCGGTCGCCCGCGCCTGAGGCGCACAGTATAAGTGGAGCCAACGGCAGGCTTGAGTTGCTCCTGCACAGGTAAATAGCCGGGGGCAGAGACGAGCAGCAGCCATTTGGTACGCTGGCTGGCAACCTCCTGATACGCTCGCTCAGGGTGAGGTGGGAAAACGACTTTACCAGAAGCATCTGTGGTACGCCAGTTGGGTTGCGTAATGTAGCCTCGCCCCTGAGAACCGCCCATCTGAAATAGACCATAAAGCCCCACCATCGCATTCGCGACGGGATTGCCCTTCTCGTCCAAGACCTCCACGGTCAGCAGCGTCTCCGATTCTTTCGGCGCCGACTCCTCCTGCGCCATCGCGCAAACGGTTCCTATCAAGCTCACAACCGCGATCGCAATCCACCTGAGCAAGGTATCCCTCCGAGAGGAGGGTTCGGTATGGAGCCTAAAGAATCCTGCTTAGTGAGGCGAAGTGCAAGGTTTAGACCCCCCGGGTTGCTTCAAAGAGGATGCGGTGCATCTGGGGCAGCAGGCGCACGCGATAGAGCCGATCCTCATGCAGCCACTGGAGCAGGCAGGCAGTCATCGCTCGGAAATGGGCGACCAGCTCGTCGGGCGTCTGGAGTGCAGGCGGTGTGCCAATCTGCAGCACGGCGGGCAGTTGCGGGAACGCCTCGAACATCGCTCGCGCATAGAGGTAGTCCTCCCTATCGAACACCACGATTTTGAGCGTGGTGTCAGCTGGGGCATATTGCAGGCAGGCTTGCACCTCAGCGAGGGGCGTGCTTTCTCCTGCGCTGGGCGGCTTGGGCGAGAGCACCAGCGTATCGAGCAATCGGAACCATTCGCGCGCAACAGAACCCTGCGTTTCGCACGCCAGCGAGTAGCCTTCCGCCTTCAGTCGCTGGATAAGCTGTTCCAGCGGATGAATCGCGGGGTTGCCGCCCGTCAGGGTGATCAAAATCGGCGGTGGCGCAAGCTGTTTGACGGCTTGCACAATCTCGTCCTCGCTCAGCCAGCGCCACTCGTGACGATGTTCGGGCAGCACGGCATAGAGGGTGTCGCACCAGGCGCAGCGATAGTCGCAACCGCCGAAGCGGATGAACAGGCTCAGGCAGCCTGTGAGCAGACCCTCCCCCTGCACCGTGGGTCCAAAGATCTCAGCGATTGGCAAGCCGCGCTTGCTCATCGGGACACTATCTGTTGTACCCGTTTTTGGTGGCACGAGCGCGACCTGCGGTGTGCTAAAACGGGAGGCGTCCCTCCTGGAGAAGCGGGTTTTACTCCTCCTCCCAGACGAAGCGCGGTTCGGGTACGCTGCCGAAGTTCAGTTGCACTAACGGGCGGATTACCTGATCCTGCATGACGCGCTCGGCAAGGTCGGCACGCCACGCACGCAGCTGGGTCTGAAGCACTTTGAGGTGAACTTGTCCTAAGGCGAGGCTGCCCACGCGCTGCCCCTCATCCGTGGTCAGCGTCTGGCCCAGCAGGCTCTTGGCAATCTCAGCGTTATGATAGGTGACTGCGTCCGCATAGCTCTCCGCGCCCGCCTGCTTCAGCTCCAGCGCCCGTACCTCCACATCCTCAGGCACGACCATCGCCGTCTCCTGCTGCACTCTGTCGAGCGCACGCAGCAGTTCATCCTGCTGGCTGGGCGGCAGGCTGCGCCGATAGACCCCTATCAGCGTGGGCGAGGCGTATTTGGCTAAGAATAGATCCCACATCTGCAAGATGCGCTGCTTGCTACGCCAGTGGGCGTAGGCAGCGCGTAAATCCGATTCGCCCGCGGGTGATTCGTAGCGGGCATTACAGGCATAGAGAATGAACTTTTCGCGCGGCAGGGCGATACGCTGACCGTCAGGCGCGTGCAGAATCAGCGCCCGCACATTCCGGAAGGCATCGATTTCGAAGCTGAACAGGGCGGGATTTTTCGCCTTAAAGCCTTTGAGCGTCCACAAGCCTTGATAAGGGGGCGTCGTGCGCCATTCATAGAGCTTTTCCAGCACCGCGAATCCCTTCGCCAGTGCATCAAGCGTACGCCACAAGAGGCTGAACACGCCACCTGCCATCGTGTGGAGGTTATACAGCACGAAATCGCGCACAAAAATCGCTTCGGGCGACCCATCGGCAGGCTCCAGACGCCAGCCGACGCTGAGAATGCCCAGTCGCTTGAGGTTGAAGCATGCCCGCACATGGGCATCGGTCAGCATCTGGTCGTAAATTTCGTAGCCATGCCTGGTCAGCAGGTCGTCATCGAAGCTGAGCGCATCCCGTTCACCGAAGGTGTCGATCTCCACAGGCGCCTGTTCCTCGTCCCAGCGGGGCGTGCGCCGTCGCGTGAACAGATGGAGTCCCGTTTCCCACACTTGCCTGAGCCAGCTCATCGTTGCCCCTCACCCTTTGAGGGATGGCAACGCCTGTTAGGGGCAACCTGAGGTTTCATTTGCCCGCCATCATTTGGGCTACATGCTGCACATCCTTGTCGCCTCTGCCTGACAGATTGATCAAAATCACCGAGTTTGAGGGCAGTTGCGGCGCAAGGGTCTGCAGATAGGCAAATGCGTGGGCGCACTCCAGCGCGGGGATAATCCCCTCGTAGCGTGCCAACCAGGCGAATGCACTCAGCGCCTGCTCGTCCGACACCGCCACATACTCGGCGCGACCAATCTCTTTCAGGTAAGCATGCTCAGGTCCAACGCCGGGGTAGTCCAGTCCCGCGGAGACGGAGTGCGTGCGACGGATCTGCCCATGCTCGTCCTGCAGCACGAGGCTGGCACTGCCGTGCAGGACACCATATTCGCCCGCTACGAGGCTCGCCGCATGCTCGCCCGTTTCGATGCCCTTGCCCGCTGCCTCTACGCCAATCAGGCGCACCCCTTCATCCTCAATAAAGGGGTAGAAGATGCCAATCGCATTGCTGCCACCGCCCACGCACGCCAGCACCACATCGGGCAATCGCCCCGCATAGGCTAAAATTTGCTCACGCGCCTCGCGCCCGATCACCGCCTGGAAGTCGCGCACCATCATCGGGTAGGGATGCGGACCGACGCAGGAGCCGATAATGTAATGCGTGGTGCGCACATTGGTCACCCAATCGCGAATCGCTTCGCTGGTGGCGTCCTTCAGCGTGGCGGTGCCGCTGTGGACAGGATGCACTTTGGCACCGAGTAGGTTCATGCGGAACACATTCAGTGCTTGCCGCTGCATATCCTCCGCGCCCATATAAATCTCGCATTCCAGTCCCAGCAAGGCGCAGGCAGTTGCCGTCGCTACGCCATGCTGACCTGCACCTGTCTCCGCGATAATGCGCTTCTTGCCCATGCGCTTTGCCAGCAACGCCTGCCCCAGCGCGTTGTTGATCTTGTGCGCGCCCGTGTGGCACAGATCTTCGCGCTTCAGGTAGACCTGATGCCCAATCGCACGGCTCAGGTTGAGGGCGAAATAGAGCGGGGTTGGACGCCCCGCGAAAGTGACGAGATAGTAGTTCAGTTCGCGCTGGAAGTCGGCGTCATCACGCAGGCGCAGGTAAGCATCGGTCAGCTCCTCCAACGCTGGGATCAGCGTTTCGGGCACATAACGCCCCCCAAACCGCCCAAAATAGCCCTTTTCGTCAGGTACTGCGTAACAGGTCATGCTAAGCAGTGTACCCCACAACGGAAGTACACCTTATCCACAAACACCTTCACGGTTCATATGCCTCCGCCAAGTAGCGGTCATGCTCACGGGCAAGGTCGCCTAATCCAGAGGAGAAGCACCCCACGATGGACATCGGATCAGGCTCATAAGCTACGCCCTGCCGAAAAATTTTATAGCGATAGCGGTTTGGTCCTGTGCGGATGGGTACGATTTCAAACTCACCAAACTGATAAGTTGGAGACATCCCTGCTTGGGTTTTAATAAGATGCCTCACCCAGTCTTTCAGGGTTTGCCCAGCTTGTTTTGCCTGCTGTTCTAACTGCTGTACCTCGCGCTCATCCAGTTCAATCTCGATTCGTATGCTCACGGTATTCTGATTCTACCCTCTTTGCTGCGTGGCGAAGGTATACTCTCTTTGCGATGGCAAGCAAAGTGAGGGCGGTTGCGCTCAAACAGGTGGAGATCCGCGACCAGTTCTGGGAGCCACGGTTGCAGACCAATCGTCGCATCACGCTGCCCCACCTGTTTGAACAGCTGGAGCAGGCGGGCAACATTCCGAACCTGCGCCTCGCCGCGGAAGGCAAGCGCGAAGGCTATCAGGGTCCTGTGTTTATGGATTCAGACCTCTACAAGGCGATGGAAGCTGCCGCCTATGTGCTGGCACTGCATCCCGATGACCCCATCCGCGAGAAGTTAGACGAAGTGATTAGCATCCTGGAACGCGCTCAGACCCCCGAAGGCTACCTCAACAGCTATTTTCAGGTGGTTGCGCCCGACAAGCGCTGGAGCAACCTACGCGACTGGCACGAACTCTACTGCGCAGGGCATCTGTTTGAGGCTGCCGTCGCGCATTACGAAGCCACAGGCAGCGAACGCCTGCTGAAGGTCGCCACACGCTTCGCTGACTACATCGACTCGGTGTTTGGCGACGCGCCTGGCAAGCGCATGGGCTACTGCGGACATCCCGAAATTGAGCTGGCTCTGATCCGACTCTACCGCGTCACGGGCGAACGCCGCTATCTGGAGCTGGCGCGATTCTTTCTGGTCAATCGCGGGCGCAAAATCTTTGCGCAGGAGCACAACATCCCGCTGGATCAGTATGACGGCTCCATCTGGCAGGATAATGTGCCGCTGGCGGAACACAAGGAGATCGTGGGGCATGCGGTGCGCGCCGCCTATCTGTTTGCAGGCACGACTGATCTGGTTGCCGAGACGGGCGACGAGACACTCCTGCGGATGCTATTGCGCGTGTGGGAGAACGCGATTAATCGGCGCTGCTATATCACGGGCGGTATCGGCAACGAAGCCAAGCACGAGGGCTTCACACGCGATTACGAGCTTCCGAACCGCACCGCCTACCAGGAGACCTGCGCCTCGATCGCGCTGATTTTCTGGGCGCATCGGATGGGACTGCTGCTGGGCGAGGCGCGCTTCTTCGATGCGCTGGAACGCGCCCTCTACAACGGTGCGCTGGCGGGCATCTCGCTGAGCGGGAACCGCTTCTTCTATGTGAACCCGCTGGAGAGCGATGGGACGCACCATCGCCGCGCATGGTACGGCTGTGCCTGCTGTCCGCCCAATATCGCCCGCTTGCTGGCATCGTTAGGCAACTATCTCTACGCGCAGAGCGAGAGCGACTTCTGGGTTAATCTCTATGTGGAGAGCCGTGTGCAGACCGAACTAAGCGGGCATAAGGTCAAACTGGAGGTGCTGACGGAATACCCGTGGCGCGGTGTGGTGCATGTAGCGGTTCGCCCCGAAGCGCCCACCCGCTTCGGCATGCACCTGCGCCTACCCAGCTGGTGCGAGAACCCCACACTGAAGGTGAACGGCGCACCTGTTGTGCCTACCCGCGAGAAGGGGTACGCCGTTATTCGGCGTGAATGGCGCGAGGGCGACCGCGTGGAGCTACACTTACCCATGGAACCCCGCCTGATGGAAGCACACCCACAAGTCGAAGCCGAGCGAGGGCAGGTCGCGATTCAGCGCGGTCCGATTGTCTACTGCTTAGAGGGATGTGACCAACCCGTGCCGCTGCACCTGTTAGCCATTCGCACCACAGGCACGCTGGAGGCACGCTGGGAGCCTGGGCTGCTTAATGGCGTCATGGTGGTGGAGGGCGATGCGCTCGCGCTGCATGATGAATCGGACTGGGGCGACGCGCTCTATCGCCCGCTCAAGCCGCGCAAGCCCGCCCGGTTTCGCGCCATTCCCTACTATGCATGGGACAACCGCGAGCCGTGCCCGATGCGCGTCTGGCTGCCCGCCGTCTGAAGGGATGCAATAAAGGGTGGCGAAGGGGGATGATATGGAACATTTGCGGGAGGCAACAGGCGATTGGCGCGTGACGGGCGAGGTGGAGCTGACCCGCTCGCGTTTCTACTGGCTCACGCGCCCTATGTCGCCCTTCGAGATGATGGACGATGCCGTCGCCTTCTTTCGCGAGAACTTTGCGGTGATGACGAAGGCATCGATTCTCATCTATTCACCGCTAATCATTCTGCTATTGCTGACCTTGATCCCCATCGTGACGCTAAACGCACTGACCCGTACCCCGCAACCACTTGCCCCCGCTGACCTGATCCAGCTCTTTTCCATCTGCCTTGCCTATCCCTATTTTTTCGTGGGTCCAGCGCTCCATGCTGCAGTGACCTCCCTAATCGCGCATATGTGCTTGCAAAATGAGAAAATCACCGTTCGCTCCGTCTGGGAGAGGCTCAAACCCCGTTTCTGGCATCTGATAGCGAATCAGTTGCTGGCATTTATTATCTTAGCTTTTGTTCATATTTTAATATTTATCTTTTTCTTTTTGATTTTCTTCGCTTTATTTGCTGCTATAGGCATAAGAGCAGCGCCAGGCTTTACTTCAGGAGTAATTGTACTCTTGCTTGGCGCGTTGGCAATTGCTATCCTATGGATTGTCGCTACGGCAATAGTCAATGTCTGGTTTGCTATTTTGCCTCAGGTTGTAGTGTTGGAGCCGAATACCGATGCGCTGACCGCCTTCAACCGCGCCTTCCAACTGGTTGGTCGCAACTATCGGCATGCGGTGCTGAGCTATCTGGCGTTTACTGGCTTTCAGGCAGTGGTCTACTTCGCTGCGTACATGCTCGTAATTATTATAATGGTGATTGCGGGGCTAATTATAAATACATATTTTGAATTAGAAGCTTTTCTCATGCGCTGGAATGCAACCCTTTCACAATTGTATAATTTACTTTATTACATAGGTTTTGTGATAATAATGCCGATGATGTACATGAGCAGTTTTCTGCTTTATTATGATTTGCGCTATCGGTATGAGGGGTTAGACATCAAGCAAGTGCTGGCGCAGGAGGCGGGATGAGGATCCAGAGAGTACGGGCGGTACTGGCGCAGGTGAGCCTGCTGCTGTGTCTGATGGGCTGGGCGCAGCAGCCAATCGCAAGCACGCTGGAGGAAGTGGAACGGCTGCTGGAGCGCGCTCAAGCGGCACGCGGTGTGGAGCGGCAGCGGTTGATCGAGCGGGCGCATCGGGCGATCAGCTCGCTGCCCGCGGCGGTGCGTGAGCCGCTGGAGGGGCCGCTCCAGCGGGCACGCATGGGAGACGATAAAGGCGCGTTGCAGCAGGCGCGGCGTGCCATCGAAAGCTACCAAGCAACTCTTTCGAGCGACTTCCCTGCTCCTAATCCTACCAGCGTGCGAGCACAGCTGGACGCCATCTTTGCAGAACCCGATATGCAACCGCCACCTAAGCCCCTCATCGAGCGCATCCGCGAGGTGATTGCTAAGGGATTGGAGGCTTTTTTCCGCTGGTTGGTGCGGCTGCTGGGGGGCTTAGGTGGTGCTGGGGCTGGCGGATGGGGGGTCATCGTGCAGTGGGTGATTATCGCGCTGCTGGTGCTGTTGATTGCGTTCGGGGCGTCATATCTTGTGGGGCATCTGGAATGGCGGCGTCGGCAGCGTGCCCCGATGGCGATCACGCCCGAACAGATGGTGGATGCGCGTCTCCTCTCGGCAGCCGAGTGGCGAGTACTGGCGCACCAGCTGCTTGCGCAGGGCGAGTGGCGTGCGGCGGTGCGTGCCTTCTACTTGGGGCTGCTACGCCTGCTGCACGAAGCGCGCCTGCTGGACTATGACCCCGCCCACACCAATTGGGAGCATCTGATGCGCCTGCGGGCTGCCCATCTGCCCGACCCCGCAACGCGCGAGCAAGCCTACCAATTACTGCAACCCCTAACCCTGCGCTTCGATTACCTCTGGTACGGTAATGAACCTGCCACTTCTGAGGATGTGCAGCAGTTCGAACAAGCGTTTGAGGCCCTGAGCCGGACGGTGCGTACCCATGCGCAGAGAGTGGCGTGAACGGTTGACGCTTGCCCTGTTGCTGTTAGGGCTGGCAGGGCTTATCTGGTATGCCATGCGGGCGATTGCGGGGCTGGATGATCGCACCACTGCGCCCTTTCCGCTGAGCTACAGCCGCCACCTCAAGGGGGCGAAGGGATTGGCAAAATTGCTTCAGCGTAATGGCTATCAGGTGCGCTCGCTGCGGCGCCCGTTCCAACACCTCCCACAAGATGCCGATATGCTGATTATGTTTCCGTCACCGATTGCGGTGCTGTTTAACATGCGCGATCGCTGGTCGGACGAGGACCATCGGGCGTTGCAGCGCTGGGTCGAGTCGGGCGGTGTGCTGGTGGTGCTGGGTAACGATGTTCGTTTAGAGGAGCCGTTGCAGCCGCACTTCGATCCCCCTGCCCCAGCCTTTCAGGCGCACGCTTCAGGGCGATTCCGTGCTGATCCACTGCTTGCCCCCCGCTGGCTGGAGGGCATTTCCACGCTGGAGATGGGCGAGCGGGGTACGCGCCTGAAGCCTCACGATACCCGATGGGTTCCCCTGATGGGCGATGCACGGGGGGTAGCCGTCGCGCTGCACTATCGTGGCAAGGGTG
>JBCNVA010000048.1:0-9918 GCA_039630445.1 Armatimonadota bacterium | reverse complement strand
TCCTCGCTTCGCTCGGAATGACACGGCTTCGCTCGGAATGACGGTTCTTCGTTCGGAATGGCACGGCTTCGCTCTGAATGATCACGCTGGCTTGGTGAAAACGAACCTGTCATTCCGAGCCGAAGGCGAGGAATCTCAGATTGGTTATAATAATATAGCCATGCGAAATCGGTGCGGCTTCACCCTGATTGAGCTGCTGGTGGTGATCGCAATCATCGCGATTTTGGCAGCGATCCTCTTCCCTGTTTTTGCTCAGGCGCGGGAGAGGGCGCGTCAGGTGGTGTGCCTCTCCAACGCACGCCAGCTGGCGATGGCGGTGCAGACCTACCTGCAGGATTACAGCGAGGCGTTCCCTCCCTCGACAAACTACGATGTACCCGTGAATGTGCCTGAGCGAATCTGGACGCGCCTGATCCAGCCGTATGTGCGGGACACCAATATCTTTACTTGCCCCAGCGCATCGCGCACAGGCTTCCCAGCGGACTGGTCGCAGCGGGGGATCGGCTCCATCGGCTACACCACCGCCACAGCCTATGACCCGCTGCAAGTAGAGGGGTTTGCTACGCCCGCTATGCTGCCTCAGATAGAGGAGCCGTCCCGCACACCGCTGTTTGGCGATACCGCCAGCGGTCCGACCGCGGAAAAGTATCGGGGCTATGTGTTTGACCCATACAATGGGGAGCCGAACCCGCGTGATCCGCGTCTGGGCACGCCGCTGGTGGCGGATCGCGACCTGGTGCGCGAGCTGAACCACTTGCCTCCCGCGCGGCTGAAGCCGCTCTATGCTCGCCATTTTGCCACGGGCACTAATCGCGGGCTGGCAACGCTCATCTTTGCGGATGGACATGCCAAGAGCTATTCCGCCGCATCGATCTTAGCTCAGGATCGGGGTGCGAATCTGATCTGGCGCTTCAGGTAGAATCGGCGCGATGGTTCGGTTCGACTTCACGGGCAAGGTGGCGCTCGTCACGGGCGCAACGGGCGCGTTGGGGCGCGTGGTTGCCCGACAATTTTATGAGGCGGGAGCCACGCTCGCGCTGACTGGCACCGACGAGCAACGACTGCATCAACTTTTCGCTGAGCTGGCGCTCAATCCTGACCATCTGCTGCTGGGTGGGATTGACCTAATGGAGCCATCCCATGCGGAGGCGTTGGTACAGCGGGCGGTAGAGCGGTTTGGGCGCATCGATATCCTGGTGAATACGGTGGGGGGCTACACCGGCGGCGCGCCCGTGCATCAGACCTCGTTAGAGGAGTGGGAGCGGATGCTTGCGCTGAACGCGCGTGTGGCGTTCCTCATCTCGCGTGCCGTAGTTCCCGTGATGCTGCAGGCAGGCGAGGGTAAGATCGTGCATGTGGCGGGGCGCGCAGGGCTATCTGGCGCTGCGGGCATCGCAGCTTACTCCGCTGCCAAGAGCGCTGTTGTGCGCCTCACCGAAGCACTGGCAGCCGAGCTGAAGGAGCACCAGATCAATGTGAACTGCGTGTTGCCAGGCACGATCGACACGCCTGCGAACCGCGCCGCGATGCCAAACGCCGATTTCAGCCGCTGGGTTCCCCCTGAAGCGATTGGCGAGGTCATCCTGTTCCTCTGCTCGCCTGCAGCGCGCGCGATCCACGGAGCCGCGATCCCTGTTTACGGCTTGAGCTGAGAGAGCTATATCCCCTGTCGCAAGGGGGTGTGTCCTTATACCAGTTGGGTTTTCAAACAGCACAGTATTCTGGACAGCTGAAGCCGCTCCTGTGCAGACGAAGCCGACCTCCGTCGGCTGTAGCCCGCGTAGGCGGGCTTCGTTTGCAGAGGAACGGCTTTAGCCGTGTATCACCTGACGCCCCAGTTGGTATTAGCTGAACAGAAGCCTCGCCTCCCAAAAGGCATCTGCCGAAAATAGAGTTTGGGATGGCTTTGCCCGAATCGCAGCGCGAGGCTTATGAGGAGCGACCGCCCCTGCGCCTCTTGCAGGAGGTGTTCAACGAGGACGCGCCTCTGGAGCAGCCGCGCGACCTCTACATCCAGCACCTGCTGAACGCCCTTCCGCACGAGCTTGTCGAATCGCTCACCCCCGACCAGTACCGCCAGCTGAAAGACGCACTCTATCGCTACCATCGCCGCCATCTGATCGACATTCGAGGGGTTATCCCCTTCTTTTTCAGGCGGTATTACTTTGTGTTCCTATTCGGGCACGATCAGCGCCAGCGGGAGCAGCCCGTGCCCTTTGAGCGGCGTCAGACGGGGCGATGGCAACGGCTGATTGGATGGGTGGTCATGCTGACCATCCTCGCGTTGCTGGTGTTAGGCGCGCTGGGCTTTGCCCAGCTCACGCGCTGGCTGGGCAAGTAGCTATCGTCTAATCGAACAGACTTGCCTGCTGGCGAGCCGCAATCAGCGTTTGCGGCTTGGGGAACAGCCGCTCAAAATCGGGGAACAGCTCCTGTAGGCGGCAGGCGAACTTGTAAAGCTTTTCTACATAATGCTCCCGATCCTCATCATTTGCATACTCCTCCAGCAAGCCGAGCGAGCCATTCTGGCGACGATAAACATTGATGTAGTCGCCCACCTGAAATCGCCCTGCCAGCTCATACAGCGGGTGATGCGTCTCACGGCTCTTTTCGGTGATGCGCTCCCGACGGCAAAGTTGTTCTATCGGTAGCTCGCCATTCAGAATTGCGTTTGCGAGCCGTTTGTACTCCTCGGCGACGCGCTCTGGCTTGCCCTCTAACAACCACTGGATGGCTTGGCTGATGAACTCGCGCCCGAACCGTTCATCAGCCCGCGAGCGCAGCGAAGCACCCTTGTAGGTGAGCTTGCCATCGTAGCCCAGTAGCACATAGTTCTTGGTCTTGACCGAGAGCATCGCCTGATAGCGTCCATCATGCACCAGCCGAATGCCTTCGGGCAGGGTGCTGGCAACCTCTGCAACGAACGCCTGCTCCTGCTCCTCCGTTTCGACGCCCTCTGGGGGCTGGAAGTAGACGCCATCGGTGTCGATCTCGATCACCTTGCCGCCTCGCGCCTCGATCTCCGCCGCAATGTGCTTTACAATCTCCTGCCCCTTAAGGGTGACGGCTTCCGCTGCGTTGTAATCGTTGAAATTGAATGGAGCAGCTAAATATCCATAGAAGCTATTTATCAAAATCTTGAAAGAGCCTTGTAATCCGTCCCAGTAAGCCGATTCAGTGCCTTGGGTGATGCGTGCGCGGGCTTTGGCTTCAAGGCGAAGCTCGCGCAGTTTTGCCAGCATAGGCAGGAACACATTCAGGCGGTCGGCTTCTGGCTTGATACCAAACTGGAGCATCACGCTGGGATAGAGGCTTTCCACATCGGCTTTGACGACACGGTTCACCAGTCCAACGATGCGCACCTCGGTGTAGCCGCCGGGGTAGTCGCGGGGTTCCTGTGGCAAGGGGATGACGTGCCCTGCTTGCAGGTAAGCGCGCAGGAACAGCAGGTTCACCTTCTCGCCCGTGCCGATGGTAGCTAAATTCTGCAGTGTATCGGGCAGCATCTGGCATTGGTAGAACTCGGTGGGCAGCACCAGCTCGGCGAGGCGGCGCGTTTCGCGCACATCCTGCAGGCAGTAGTGGCGCACCGTGTCGGGATCGGTCTGCCATAGGTGGGGAATTTCGGCGCGTTCCAGGTAGATGCGCTCCTCCAGCGCCAGTCCGAGGCTCTGTGCCGATTCTTTCAGCCCATAACTTTCCAGCTCACCACGCCCGATGTCGAACCGCTGCACCGCCAGATAGGTGTCCAGCAGGTGGCGTCCGTGGACGAAAGCGGGCTTGAAGATGCGGTTATTCGCGCCGATGACGCAAGCACGTGGCGATCCGACGCGCAGCGCGGAGCCATCCCTGCCCAGCGTGAGCGGCACGCGATGATGCTCCGCCCGTGCGACCAGAAAGGGAATATCGAACCCGAACAGGTTGTGCCCCTCGATCACATCGGGATCCAGCGTGCGGATACGCTCCACAAACTGCTGGAGGATCTCCGCTTCGTCGCCTTCCAACAGCTCCTCGTAGCCGCGATTGTCGCTCAGCGCGATCATCAGAATGCGTGCATCGGGCTGGTCAGGCGTCAGGGTGCTGGTTTCGATATCGAGCTGCACGCGGTGCAGCTCATCGAACGCCATGCCCTTGAAAAGCGTTTTGCCCGTGAGCATAAGATACTGGCGGGCAAGCGAGCTGTAGGCAATCACGGCGCGATGCTCGGCACGTAGCGCCTGGCGCAGCCGATCGAAAGCTTCACGATGGGTGCAACGCGCCAAGTAGCGCAAAGCAGGACGATCACCCAAGTCCCCGCGAAGTGTCTGCCACTGGACACCGGGCATCATAAGGGGCTGGTCGCTGAGTAGCCAAGGCTGAAACGGCTCCTGAACCACGCGCAGCTGCGTGCCCTCCCGAATGTAGAGCCAGAGGGTGCTGTCCACCGCTTCGACCGCCACGATGTGTGGGGTAGGATCGCGTCCAAAAATCAGCGCATTCAGTTGATCGGGCACTGCCTGCGCCGATGCAGCCTCCTCGGCTGGCTTATCGATGGGCAATGTACCCTGCATAACGCCTCGATTTTACCTGCTGGGGTATAGTAACCCAAGTTGCTACTTATCTCGGATTCCTCGCCTTCGGCTCGGAATAACGGGTTCGTTTTCACCAAGCCAGCGTTGTCATTCCACGCGAAGCCGTGTCATTCCACGCGAAGCCGTGTCATTCCGATTGAAGCCCTGTCATTCCGAGCGAAACGCTGTCATTCCGAGCGAAGCGCTGTCATTCCGAGCGAAGCGAGGAATCTGCTCCCTCAAAAACAACAGGTAGCAACTCGAGTTATAGTAGGGTTCTACGATGCCTCCTCTGCCGACAGATAGACCTCCCATTTGATGCGTGCCATCAAGTAGCTCAGCACCGATTCGGCGCCGCGATTGATGTTCAGTCCCAGTGGGGTCAGCCCATCGTACACCACGCCTGTCTCCGAGTCATACAAGGGAAGCTGGTGGATATTGTCGCCGTGGAACCATAGAAGCGCCCGCTCAGCATAGTTCCGAAACGGCTCGTAGCGATCGAACACCTGCCAGGCGTCCAGGAAGGCTTCGACCGTTGCACCCGCGCACACGGGCTGCTGGTCAAAGAGGGCGCGGCTTCGTCCCTGAACGAACCAGCCCTCTGTGCCAATCGCGCTGAAGTAGCCGGTGGGCGCAAAGGTTGCCTCCGCAAGAAAGAGCAGCGCCTCGCGGGCGAGTTTGAGCCAGTCAGGCAGCTGCAGGCGCGCGCCTGCCAGCAGCACCGCCTGAGGCAGACGCGGATTTTCGTAGGTCAGATAACCCTCAAACCAGCGCCAGTCGGGTTCGCGCGTGAGTCGATACCGTTCGACCAGATAACTGGCGAGTCGGCGCAAGCGCTCTGGCTCTTCCTCCTCTAAGCAGAGGAACGCCACAGCGCGGGGTGACCCTATCTGGTAGAAATGCTTGCGGGTGGGGGGCAGCAGTGCCTCCGCGCGGCTTGCCCACTCACTGTTGGGTAGCAGCTTCCTGAGCGTGTAAAGCGCCCAGATGGTGCGCCCAAACGAATCGTCGCTACCCACCTCGTCGCGCCACGGCCCCTCCGCGTCGCGAAAGTTATGGAATCGCCCATCGGGCAGTTGTGCCTCCTCGATATAGCGCAGACACACCTCTATCAGGCGCGTCGGAAACTGCGGGTCATGAAGCTCCAGCCACGCCGGCTGACGCGGCTGCAGCCACTTCAACCATGCACCTACAATCAGCCCGCGTGCCTGATCGTCAATAGAGAAGCCGTGTTCCACCCACGGCTCCCCATAGCGCGTATGCTGCCAGATACCCAACGGTGTCAGCAGTCGATCCAGATGTTGCAGATTAACAGGTGGTAACGGAGGCTGCATAGCGGGGTTATTTTACCCTGTGCTACTGCGCCATCAAGCACACGGAACGATGTCCCCGCTGGGCTGGGTTTCGAGTTGTGGTATACTACAGAGTGGCAGCCGGGCATGCCTCCTGACGAGACAAGAGATACCGAAGTGGTTCTCGCGTTCTGGGGGCAGACCGGCACGCTGAAAGGAGCCAGGCAACGATGAGAAAAGTGAGCGGTTTGATTGGGTTAGCGATATTACTGATGGCAGGCAACGCCCAGACCTTCACCCACCAGCGGGTTGGGCAAGGTTTTGCGGACATCGGCTACGGCATTTTGCCGCCCAGCGGTATTCCGATCTGGTCGGGCACCCTCACCGGCACATCCAATCAGGACATCTTCCGAGTCACCAGCCTGAATAACTTCACGGCATCCATCCTGGGCAGCAATCGCGAGGCGAACCCTATCGCTGTAGGGCCAAATGGGCAATTGATGTGGGAAGGAGCGGGCACGGCAACGAACGGCATTACCGAAGTGTTCGTGGAGAACACCAACATCAGCGCTGCTGTGCTGGGCAGCAATCGCACCGCCTTCGGCTTTGGAATTGCCAGCACGGGACAGCCCGTCTGGTATGGAGCAGGCAGTAACACAAACGGCTTTCTGGACATTTTTGCAGGCAGCACCAACCTGACCGCGTCGGAGCTGGGCAACAATCGGGATGCTTACCCTGCCTCCCTGAATGCAAGCGGTCAGCTCCTGTGGGATGGTACGGGTGATAATATCGGGGGCAACCGCGATGTGTTCCGCACCACATTGGGCACACTCACCACGCTCAATGTCAGTGCCGCGCTGGGTAGTTCGCGCTTTGCGGTCGCCATCGAAATCACCGATGCAGGCGACATGCTCTGGTACGGTAGCGGCAGCAACACAGGGGGCTATGTGGATGTGTTCCGCAACTCAATCAATATCAGCGTAGGGCCGCTGGGTAATACTGTCCGCGATGCGACAGCGTTTGATATAGACGGCACAAATGTTCTCTGGCAGGGACGCTCCAGCGCAACAGGTAACTTTTTCGATACCTTTGTCAACAGCAACAACCTATCCAGCGGTGCCTTAGGCGCGAATCGCGACTCACTTCCGATTGCTCTGCGGGGTAACTACGCCCTATGGGAGGGTCAGGGCGCAAGCACAAACTTCAACTATGATGTACTGGTGTCCCAGTTAAGCCCGTTGGTGTTCACACGCAACATTAGCATCGATGCCTTCGGCAACACTCCCTTTGGCACGCGTGAATCGAATGGCTACGCGGTATTTGACGATGGGAATGTGGTCTGGGTTGGCAAGCATATCACAGCTACTGCTGGCAAGCGTAACTTGTTCTACTATCGCTGGAGCGCCGACGACAGCGTCAATCTGACGCAGCAGGCGCTGGGGCGCAACGCCGAGAGCTTTGTGATTGCGGTGAACGCGCGACGCCAGATTCTGTGGGCAGCACGCAACGCCGCCGATACCGAGTGGGAAGTCTGGCTCTCCACCGAGAATGTGCCTACGACGCTGCAGGGCACGGTTACCATCCCCGGCTATGTCGGCACAGCGAACCCGATTGTGCTGACCTTCCGACTGATTGACCCGTACACGGGCAATGTTGCGCAGACACTGAACGCCACCGTGAACCCAGGGGGCAGCTACTCCACCAGTGTGCCTAATCCGGGCTTGTGGCGCGTGCGCGTCAAAGCGCCGCGCGTGCTGGCACGCGCCTTTGATGCGATCAACATCGTCGGCACAACAATACTCGACTTCAGCATGACGCCCGGCGATGTGAACGACGACAATACGATCGACGACGCCGACCTGCTCGCGGTGCTGTTCGCCTTCGGTGGCAGCGATCCGACCGCCGATGTGAACGCGGATGGCGTCGTGGACGATGCCGACCTGCTGATTGTGTTGTTCAATTTCGGCGCTTCGGGTGAGTAAGAGCAATCTAACTCGGTCCAACCGCATCGGGAGGCTCTTACGCGCAGCGCGATGAGCCTCCCGAATTTTGTTTACGAGGAACGCTTGGGGCAGCATCCGCCATCCCGCCAAAAAGCGATTCCCAAATAGCCTCCTCGTCACTCAATAAAATAAAGCCTCTAATCAGAAATCTTCATCGGAAAACGCCTCAGAACTTGACAAAAGTGAAACCGTTGGGGTATAATGGGAGGCGCTATGAGAAAGGCATATCCGCAGCCGACGCGCTGCCCCGTGTGCAACGGCAAACTGCAGGTCACGCAGCTCACCTGCGAGGAGTGCGGCACCAGCCTGCACGGGCATTTCCAATCGTGCCGATTCTGCCAGCTCGATGCGGAGCAGCTGCGTTTTCTGGAGATTTTCCTACGGGCGCGTGGCATGCTGGCGGGCGTTGAGCGTGAACTGGGCATCAGCTATCCCACAGCGCGCAACAAGCTGGACGCGCTACTGCTCGCGCTGGGGCTGGCACCTATGCCTCAACCGCAGGAGAACGAGCGGATCGCTCGCCAGCAGCGCGAGATCCTGGATATGCTGGAGCAGGGACAAATCACCGCCGAAGAGGCGGCTCGCAAACTGAGAGCTTTGCGCTAACGGAGGAGACCCATGAGAGAGGAGATTCTGCGCATTTTGCGCTTGGTAGAGCAAGGGCGGATTAAGCCAGAAGAAGCCGCGGAACTAATCGACGCGCTAACCGCCGCCGAACATAGCGTGTCGGGCGAGGCAGCCGAAGCACAGCATGAACGCCCCGAAGAGGAGGCACGCCGCCTGTTCGAACGCATCACGCACGCTGCCGAAGAAGCTGTGCGCGGCATCAACTGGCGGGCGATTGTCGACACCATCCGCACCCAGACCCAGCGCGGACTGGAAGAAATGCGCAAAGCGCTGGAGGAGCTGGAGCGGGAGGGCTGGGGCATCCCACGCCGACACCGACACGAAGCCAGCACCAAACACACCCTCCACTTCGCCATCCAGCCGGGGCAGACCCTTGAAATCCGGCTCCCTGCGGGCAATCTGATCCTCACTGGCGGTTTCGACGGGGGACGGGTCGAAGCTGAAGTGTGCCTGCGGGGAGCCAGCCCCGACGCCCTGCAGGAAACCCTGCGCGCATGGAGCCTGCTCATCGAGCAGACCGAGACCGGTGTGCGCATGACTGCCCCTGAACTCGATGCGGACATCAACCAGACGGTCGACCTCACGCTGCAGCTCCCGCGCCAGGTTAACCTCCTTGTGCAGACCGAGCGAGGCGATATTCGCGTGGAGAAGCTGGACGGCGAGCTGCGCCTGCACACCAAGCACGGCGACCTCAGCCTGCACCATATCACAGGGGCAGTGGAGACAACCGTGGTGCACGGCGACATCTATCTGGAGCATTTTAAGGGGGCGCGCGTACAGCTCGATATTCAGAGTGGTGACCTCTACCTGCGCGATGTCGAGGCGGATCAGGTACGCCTGCACACCACGCGTGGCGATGTTTCCATCGAACGACTCAACACGCAGAATCTGAGCGTGGAGACCGTTTCGGGCGATATTGAAGCCGAGCTGCTACAGCCCCTGACGGGCGAGGCACGTCTGACTGCTGTCAGCGGCGATATCGAGCTGTGCCTGCCCGATGGCGGCGACTGCCAAGTGTCCCTGCGCACCGTGTCGGGCGATATCGAATGCAATCTGACCTGTCGCGAGGTGAACCGCGCGCGCAACAGCTTCTGGGGCATCTGCGGCGAGGGGAGGGGCACGCTTAGTGTGGAAGCCGTCACCGGGGATGTCGTCGTTCGGCTCCGCGCCCACGAGACTTTCTGACACCGGCAACTCTATCAAGGTGAGACCTATCGCCCCTGCACAGAGTGCAGGGGCGCTTTTTGGCGTTTACCTCATTCAGCAGGGACAGGTTATGGGCAGCATTAACCCAGCTTGCCGCCTATCTGAGATTCCTCGCCTTCGGCTCGGAATGACAGGTTCGTTTTCACCAAGCCAGCGTGATCATTCAGAGCGAAGCCGTGCCATTCCGAACGAAGAACCGTCATTCCGAGCGAAGCCGTGTCATTCCGAGCGAAGCGAGGA
>JBCNVA010000047.1:0-2139 GCA_039630445.1 Armatimonadota bacterium | reverse complement strand
TGGAAGCGGTTCGCGGGGCTTTTTTGCAGCGCGCGGCGAATGACCCACTCGATCGCATACGGCACACCGGGCGGCGCAGGTGGCTCCGTGTTCAAAATGTTATAGGTGATGCTCACCACCGAATCGCCCGTGAAGGGCTTGAACCCCGCGACCATCTCGTAGAACACCACGCCCACCGAAAAGATGTCCGATCGCTCGTCAATATCCTGACCCATCACCTGTTCGGGCGACATGTAGCTGGGCGTGCCGAAAATCTGCCCGTCCATCGTGATGTTCGGCTCGAACTTTAGGCGGGCGATGCCAAAGTCCGTCAGCACAACTCGCCCATCGGGCAATAGGTGAATATTCTCAGGCTTGATGTCACGATGGATCACTCCTTTAGAATGGGCATGGATTAGCCCGTCCAGCACCTGCATGACAATTCGGCAAGCTTCCTCGACGGGCAGCGCGCCCTCGCGCTCCAGACGCTGGCGCAGGTTCTCGCCCTCTAAGTACTCCATCACGATGAAGTAGCGCCCGTTCTGTTCCTCGGTTTCGTAGATGGTCACGATGTTCGGATGGGCGAGCGAGCCGGCGGCGCGTGCCTCACGCATGAAGCGACGGATGCGGTCCTGGCGCACGCTTTCGGTCGCGCCCGCAGGCAGCAGCATCTCCTTGATGGCGACCCGGCGGTTGATGCGCGTGTCCAGTGCTTCATAGACCACATCATTGCTGCGGGCAATCTCCCGGATGATGCGGTAGTGCCCCAGAACAAGATCCGTACTCATACGGGTTCACTTCGCTTTCATTAGGCAGAGAGGCAAACTCGACCCTTACTCACTTGCCTCCTCTGTCGAAGCGTTGAGTGGCGCTTCCAACGCCTCCACAATCACAGGACCCTTTCCCGGATGCTGCTTATGCGTGCCGTCGCAGAAGGGGAAATTTTTCGAGTGGAAGCAGCGGCACAGCGCGACGCGCTCCCCCGGCTCAATCTGTACTGTGGTGCGCAGATGCCCCATTCGATCCTCATTCTGAAAGGTTGCCATCGCCTTCCTCCTCACCGTAAGTTATTGTACCTCTTACGCACTGGGTGGGCATAGGCGCATGGAGAAGCTGAGCGAATAGGCTCCTACAGGAAGGCGCGGTTCGCTGGCGAATTAAAGGGAGCGTATGGAGGCGATCCGGTATTCGGTGCCAGGCAGGGCGGGTATCGTTGGCAACCCCAGCGATATGTATGGGGGCACAGTGATTTCTTGTGCGGTGCCACTGCGGGCGCGCTGCACGCTGGAGCCTGCCGATCACCTAAGTTTCCAGACACCAGAGCGCATTCTTGTGCCCGACACGCTGGAGCCACAGGGCGACGAATTTGACCTCTGCCGCGTCGCGCTGGCTGAGCTGGGCTACTCGGTGGAGCGTGCGCCGTTCACCCTGCGCATCGAGAGCGACATCCCTGTCCAGTCAGGGCTGGCGGGGTCGTCCGCGCTCCTGATGGCGATTGTCGCCTGCCTGCTGCACTATCAGGGGCGCTCGCTCCTCCCGCACCATTTGGCAGAGCAGGTGCGCCACATCGAGGCGCATCGCCTTGGTGTCAGCTGCGGCTATCAGGATTTCTATATGGCAGCGTTTGGCGGCATCAATCTGATGGAGTTCCGTGATAAGGAGAGCTTGGGGCGTGCTTCGAACGAACCGCTGGCGACTGTCGAGTCGCTCAAGGAGTACCTGCGCGGAGTGCAGCTGCCGCTTTGGCTGGCGACGACGGGCGGGCAACGGTTTTCAGGCACGGTTCACCGCTCGCTGCGGGCACGCTGGGAGGAGGGGGAACGCGCGGTAGTAGACGGGATGGCGCGTATCGGGCGGCTTGCACGCGAAGCCAAACGTGCCCTGCTGGAACAGAACTGGCACCAGCTGGCTGCCCTAATGAACGAGAACTACGCCATCATTCGCGATCTGGGCGGAAGCGGCGAATCGCTGGATGCCCTCGTGCAGATCGCACTGGAGAATGGCGCGTTAGGAGCGAAGCTGGCGGGCGCAGGTGGCGCGGGCGGCACGGTCATCGTGCTGACCCTCCAGCCCGAACGCACACTGACTGCCTTGCAGGAACACGCCGCGCAAATCATTCCCTTAGCGCCCCAAGCCCCCGGCGTGATGGCGTGTTAGTGT
>JBCNVA010000046.1:0-44601 GCA_039630445.1 Armatimonadota bacterium | reverse complement strand
CGTCACGCACGGGATGCAACAAGCGGCTCGTATTTCCGATTATACGGGCTTTTTCCTAAACGGCGTGCTGCACGAGTTTAACACAACGGAGAAAATCTTCACCGTGCCCGATAAGCGGGAGACCGAGGACTACATTCGCGGAAGGTTCGGATAGCGGGAGGATGCCTGATAGCTCCATACCCCGTTCCAGTCATTCACTCAGCAATCGCCCAACACGCTATCGCCAAAAGCATCAGTCAAAGCAGCCATCTAACTCAACAGGTTAGAGGGTACAATTGGGGGTATGGCGATCCTGGTGGATGCGAACTCGAAGGTGCTGGTGCAAGGGATTACAGGGCGCGAGGGAGAGTTCCACACGCGCCAGATGCTGGAGTATGGCACGAAGGTGGTGGCAGGTGTCACGCCGGGCAAGGGCGGGATGGAGGTGCTGGGCGTGCCCGTGTATGACACGGTGAAGCGGGCAGTCGCAGAAACGGGCGCGAATGTCTCTTGCATCTTTGTGCCCGCGCCATTCGCGCCTGACGCCATTCTGGAAGCTGCTGATGCAGGCATTGAGCTAATTGTCTGTATTACAGAGGGCATCCCCGTACAGGATATGATCCGCGTGGTGAACTATCTCAAGCGCTGCACGCACAGTCGCCTGATCGGTCCGAACTGTCCCGGAGTGACCACTGCAGGCGAATGTAAGGTGGGCATTATGCCGGGCAATCTGTTCCGCAAAGGGAACATCGGGCTGGTGTCGCGCAGTGGCACGCTGACCTACGAGATTGTGCACGAATTGACCCGCGCAGGATTTGGTCAGTCGACCTGCGTGGGCATCGGAGGCGACCCGATTATCGGCACGACTTTTATTGATGTGCTACCGCTTTTTGAAGCCGACCCGCAGACGGAAGCGGTGGTGCTGGTGGGCGAGATCGGCGGCTCGGACGAGGAGATTGCAGCAGAGTACATCAAAACCCAGATGACCAAGCCTGTGGTCGGCTTCATTTCGGGGCGCACGGCTCCACCGGGCAAGCGAATGGGGCATGCGGGCGCGATTATTTCGGGCGGCAAGGGCAGCGCGCAGTCCAAAGTGCAGGCGCTGAGCGAGGCGGGTGTGCCGATTGCCGACACCCCCGCTGACATCCCGCGCCTGCTCAAGGAGCGACTGGGAAGATAAGTAGCCGTAGGTGGCATCTTATACCAATCGGGATTTCAAGTATCGTCGGCGGGGACGCCGACGCTACGAATGCGCTCTGCGTAGCGTCGGTGTCTCGCTGAAGGCATCCTCTGCGTAGCGTCGGCGTCTCGCCGACGGCATCACGTTGTTTGAAACGCCAATTGGTATTATTTGGATGAGCACGACTTTAGTCAACCAAGCTTAGGTAGCATTTGAAATCTCAATCGGTCTTAGCAGCCTGCGCCGAATTGGAACAGCACGCCGAGCAGGTCAGTGTCATCCACCTGCTCATCGCGGTTCACATCCCCTACCAGCGCGGAGCCTGCTTGACCGAACTCAAACAGCACATTCAGCAGATCGGCATCATCCACGCAGCCGTTGGCGTCGGTGTCCCCGTACCGGCGCACAAGGGCAATCGCGCTGACCTCAGTGGAGGAGCGTCCGAAGGGACCCAGCCAGGCATCGCCCGCGTGGACGATTCGCACAAAGTGCGCTTCCAGAAGCGAAACGGGCTGACCCGTGCGCCACTCAACCGCCCACTCCAGCTTGAATGCATCCCCACCAGCAGAGATGCCTTGAATATCGGGTGTGATGGGGTCATCAGGCACGAGCGGATGCCCCAGATTGGTGATGGGGGTGATGTCGGCATAGCCCACTATCGGCGTGGGACAGACTGTCAGGCTGCCAAACCATGCGGACGGCAACGGGAAGCGCGGGATGCCCTGCGCATCGCGCGGGTCGGGATAAATTGGCAGCAACAGGTACCAGTCGTCGCCCGCGTCGGGGATGCCGTTGCGGTTGCGGTCGACACCTATCTCCACATAGCCCGGCTCGCCCCACACACGACACGGGTTGCCCCCCACATAGAAGGTGTTGCCAAACACAATCAGGTCATAGCCGTCGGGATTGTGGGGATCTACACCTGCGGGCAGGTTCTGGATAGGGCGATCGAAGCCGACTTCGACAAACCCGCCCCAACCGAAGGAGAATACCTTGCTGTTGTCGGGTACGGTGGGGGTGGAGCCGGGGGGTGGGAAGCCGAGCACCCGTGTCGGATCGCTGTTAAAGCCCGGCACGCCGTTCACCCCACTCCACCCGAACACGCGCGTGGCAAAGTCCCGAGTCGTGAAATGACCTCGATACTGGGCGTGCGCCACGCTCAGCAGGGTCACTATCAGCACGCATGCCCACTTCATACGGTCAGGCACGCCCATGCGTTCTTCTCCTGTGCAGGCGAAGCAGCACAAGCCCCGCAACGAGCGCCCCCAGCGTGTTCGGCTCTGGGATAGGTGTCACTGCGAACAGCCCGCCCACCGCGGTGAAGCTGCCGTCCACAATCAGCAGCCCATCACCGTCGAACGGCTCGAAGCGCGTGCCAAAGTAGGCGAGGCTGAATGGGAACGGGAATGCCCCGCCGAAGGTTCCAAACGGCGTTGCGGTCGTGCCACGCAGCTGGGTCAGCGTGCGCCCCGTGCTGGCGATCAGATCGCCCTCCGAATCGAAAACGAAGGTCGCCAGTCCGGAACCGCCGCCCCCCGCAAGCGAGAGGGTATCGATGAAGTTCGCGCCGATTAGCAAGCCATTGGCGTCGAACACAGGCAGGTAGCGGAACACCTGACCCGGATTGCCTGCGAAGTTAGGATCATTCGTGTCGCCGAGGTAGAGCTGTCCGTTGCGCAATCCCAGCCCGCCCGCATAGCCGTTGCCGTAGGCACTGATGATCACTGTCGCTGCGCCGTCGGCGATGCGATAGAGCTTGTTCGCGTTCGGACCGTCCGCGCCCAGTGCCAGCACCTGGTTGCCCAGCACATAGACATCGGCGACATTTGGGGTGGAGCCTTCGGGCGCGAGCGACACGACACCTGTGCCGATGCGCCACTCCAAGACGGTGTCCAGATCGCCGTTCTCGCTAAAAACGAGGGTGTTTTCGTCGCGCCAGGCAAGCCCGCCAAAAAATTGCCAGCGACTGTCGCTAATGGAGGCGACGACCTGACGCCCATTCGGACGGATACGGTCGTAGATTGTGATCGTGGCGCCACCGCCGAACTGGTTTCGGGCAACTGCCAACCGCCCTGATGGGCTAACAGCAACGGCGCCACCGCTCAGCTCCAGCGAAAAGGCGTAATACCCTGTGGGGGGCGTATAGCCCGCCACCTGCGACCATGCGTGCTGCATCCACAGCAGCGTCATCAACCCGATAGTGAAGCGTGTGCCTCTCATCGCATGACCTCCTTTCTGTGGATGCGGGTTAAAACAACACGCGCCCGACACCTTGCCGGGCGCGTTCAGGGGTCGCGAAAGCATGCGTATCCCTGACCGCACCCTGTGCTCGCAGGGTTGCTCCGAAACGGAGCGCGGTCGACCGTGGCCGGGCATTCGGGCTTGTCCCCTCAAAGGGGGCTTACCGTTGCGGCACAGCGCCGGACTCTCACCGGACTTCCCCCGATTGTTGCCACGCAACGCGCTTGCGTGGCTCAGCCCCGGCACGACTCGGGGCGCACACGGTCTAACCTGATGAGGGGTGTGGCAACCACACCCCTACCAACACCTGCAAAATGCACAGCAGGAGTATACCCTATCACCCCAGATCCACTTGCCGCCCTGTCTGATGGGCGCGCATCAGCGCATGCTCAATCTCCATCGCGCGTAATCCGTCGTAGGCTGTGGCAATGTCGCTCCCTTCACCGCGAATCGCGTCCACAAACGCGCGGATACTGGGCGGGAAGGTCGCTGCGAACGGCACAGGTGCTGGGAAAGGCTGCGCATTAGCCAAATCGATCGTGGTATCCAGCTCGCCACAGATGTTGTCGGAGCGCATCCGTCGCAGGGTGAGCCGCCCCTTATCTGTGAGCAGCTGCAGCTCCAGCATGAGATCGGGTAAGCGGTAACGGGCACTGCTGGCTAAGACCCCTGTTAGTCCGCTGGCGAACTGGACAATCGCACCCATCGCCCGCGCTGGGATGTAGAGCAGCTCCTCGCTGATGCCTGTCTCCCAGCCGTGATAGGGTGCCTCGTCGCGCCCACCTTGCAAATGGGCTTGCACTGCCACAATCTCACCGAACAGGAATCGTAACAGGTCAACGCCGTGATGATGGCAATAGCCGCTGGTGGTCAGGGTGACAAGGAGCGGCGTGCCCAGCATGCCCTGCACCAGCAACTCCTTCAGCCAGCGGATGGAGGGGATATGACGATAGTTGAACTGCGTAGCTAATAGCTTGCCCGTTGCCTCCGCCGTTTCGATCATCCGGCGTGCCTCGTCCAGATGAGCAGCGAGCATCTTCTCGCACAGCACATGGGCGCCCGCCTGCAGCGAATCGATGGTGTGCTGGGCGTGATGCCCTTCTAAGGTGCAGACGGAGACCACCTCAGGGCGCGCCTGTGCCAACATCTCGCGATAATCTGTGAAAGCCTTAGCGCCGAACGGCTGGGCTAACTCCTGCGCCCGCTCAGGCAGCACATCGCAGCAGCCGACAATCTGTACGCCTTCGATGCGCGCATAGGCACTCGCGTGCACACGCCCCTGCTGACCGCAACCGATAATTCCTACACGCATCATTTTGCCTCCTTTCGCATGGCGCACGCCTGCAGGTAGCGGCTGGGGGGCGTGCTACGCTGCAGGTGCTGTAGGATAAACCGTGCCGCCTCCGCCACTTTATCCCGATTCACTCCCGTCTCGATGCCCATGCCGTCCAGCATGTAGAGTAGATCCTCTGTGGCTAAATTGCCCGCGGCGCCAGGCGCGAAGGGGCAACCGCCCAGCCCGCCCGCGCTGCTATCAAAAATCTGCACGCCCAGCTGCAACGCCATCAGCACATTCGCTAGCGCCATGCCGTAGGTGTCATGGAAGTGATAAGCGGTTTTCTCCGGCGGTAGTACGCCTTGCAATCGCTCCGTCAATTCGGCGACCTGGGTGGGCACAGCGGCGCCAATCGTGTCGCCCAGGCTGATCTCGTCCACGCCCATCGCCAGCAGCCGCTCCACGATGGGCAGCACCTGCTCGGGACGGATGATGCCTTCGTAGGGGCAGACGAACGCTGTGGAAATGTAGGCACGCACCCATAATCCTGCTTGCCGTGCCTCACGCACCACCTCAGCGAACTCCTGCAGCGACTGTTCAATCGTGCGATTGAGGTTTTTCTGGCAGAAGGTTTCAGAGGCGGCGGTAAAGATGGCGATTTCACGGGCATTAGCAGCAAGGGCACGCTCCAGTCCCTTCAAGTTCGGCACAAGCACGGGATAGCGTACCCCAGGCAGCCGCCGGATCCCTTGCAGCACCTGCTCGGCGTCGGCAAGTTGTGGCACCCAACGCGGGCTAACGAACGAGGTTGCCTCTACTACTGGCAGACCCGCCTCCGCCAGCATCTCGATGAAGCGGATCTTGACTTCAGTGGGCACGAAGGTCGGCTCGTTCTGCAGCCCGTCCCGCGCACCGACTTCCACCACACGCACCCGCTGTGGCAGCGCTAAAGTGTTCATGCGACTCGCTTCCCTAATTCGCTGGACAAGGAGTTGCTTCCTGCTAAGCACAGCTCGTCCCGATGACAGCCCCTCATCACGGTTTTGAGGTATAGTGAAAGCGATGGCGACGCGCCATGTGCTGGTGGTCTATAATGCGGGTCGGGCGGAGGCGGTGCGCCATGCGCAAGAGACAGCGCGTTTCTTGAGGGCACGCGGCTGCGAAGTGGTGCTGGCAGACCAGCAGACCCTCGCGAACTGGGAGCAGCTGCCCGACCCGCATATCGCGCTGGTGGTGACGCTGGGGGGTGATGGCACGCTGTTGACAGGTGCGCACTTAGCTGCGCCTGCAGGGGTGCCGATTCTGGGGGTGCATCTGGGGCGGTTCGGCTTTATCGCCCAAGTGGAACCAGAGGGGCTTCAAGACGCATTAGAGCGGTGGCTCCAAGGCAACTATGTGGTGCAGGAGCGGCTGATGGTGCAGGCGCGAGTGGCGGGTGAGGTGCGCCTTGCCTGGGCGCTGAACGAGATCGCGCTGCTGCGCCATCCGATCGCGCCGATGCTCGATTTCAGCATCCGCATTAATGGTCTGCCGCTGACCACCTATCCCGCGGACGGCTCCCTGATTGCCACGCCCACAGGCTCCACAGCCTACGCGCTTTCGGCAGGCGCGCCTGTGGTGCATCCAGAGACGGAGGCGCTCATCCTAACGCCCATCTCCCCGCACACGCTGGGCGCACGCCCGCTGGTGCTACCTCCCACCGCGCGGATTGAGATTAGCGTGGGCTGTGAAGCCACAGGCGATCCAGAGGTGCAGGTGCTGATGACGGCTGATGGGCGTCGCCACCAGTGGCTCACCGTAGGGCAGACCCTCGTTGCCTCTGCCGCGCCGTTCCGCGCGAAGCTGCTCGTGTTCAACGAAGGGGATTTCTTCGAGAAGTTGCGCGACCGCCTGCTGTGGGGCGTGCGGGTGAACGAGTAGGCACAGCTGTTCTGCCGCGTGTCGCCCGGATGCGAGCCACCTCCTCTGCCAATACCTCCACGACATACTCCAGATCGTCAGGCGTGGTGTGGCGTCCCAGTGTGAAGCGGATGCCCTGCTGGGCTGCCTCCTCGTCCCAACCGAGCGCCAGCAGCACATGGGAGGGTTCCAGCGAGCCAGCACTGCACGCCGCACCACTGCTGGCGCCTATGCCTGCCCGATCCAAGGCAATCAATAAGCTGTCAGAGGGTACATCCACAAAGCGGAAATGCGCATTACCGGGCAGTCGCTGTGTGGGGTGTCCTGTTAAAATCGCGTCGGGAACGCGCTGCTGCACCTGCTGCACGAATGCATCGCGCAGCGCGGTCAGGCGGAGCGCCTCCTCCTCGCGACGCTCCAGTGCAATCTCCACCGCCTTCGCGAAGCCGACGATGCCCGCCACATGCTCAGTGCCCGCCCGACGCTCCCGCTCCTGACCGCCACCTACTATCAGCGGCTGCAGCGGCGTGCCTGCGCGAATGTAAAGTGCTCCCACGCCTTTCGGTCCGTACAGCTTGTGTGCCGAGACGCTGAGCAGATCGCACCCCAGTTCATCCACTTGGATGCGCAGCAGCCCAAAAGTCTGAACAGCGTCCACATGGAACAGAATCCCCTGCTCACGGCAAATGGCTCCAATCGCCTCGACGGGCTGCAGCGTGCCGATCTCATTATTCGCGTGCATCACCGCTACCAGCCAGGTGTCGGGGCGAATGCGACGGCGCACCTCGTCGGGATCAACTTGACCAAAGGAATCAACGGGGATCTGTTCTACTTCAAAGCCGAATGGGCGTAGCCACTCAGCCGCGTTCAACACGGCGTGGTGTTCCACGGCGGAGACCAGCAGGTGGCGTCGGTTGGGCGGTGCCTTGAGCGCGGTGCCGATGATCGCGAGATTGCACGCTTCCGTGCCTGACGAGGTGAAGCAGATCTCGGCAGGATCGCAACCAAGCGCACGCGCCACGATCTCCCGCGCCTCATCAATTGCAAGCCGCGCGCGCCGACCCCACTGGTGCAGGCTGGAGGGGTTGCCGAACACCTCCTTGAGGAACGGTTCCATCGCCTGCTTCACCTGGGGATCCAGCGGTGTGGTCGCCGCATAATCCAGATAGACCTTGCGCACATGGGGATTTTACCTTTTTTCGCCTTTGGGACGCAGTGGTAGGGTATATATTAACCGGGCTGCCACCCTTTGAGCGGGCGAGGTTCCTCGCTTCGCTCGGCATGACGAGGCTTTTTTTACGCGACAAGGCGCTTGTCATTCCGAGCCGAAGGCGAGGAATCTCAGAAAGGTAGCAACTTGAGTTATACTGATCAGGACGGAGGGGTGGCCGAGTGGCTGAAGGCGGCGGTCTTGAAAACCGCATCCCACCTTCGTGTGGGACGGGGGTTCGAATCCCTCCCCCTCCGCCAGAAACGGTTTTGCCCCTCCACAGCAGGTGCTGCGGAGGGGCTTTTGGCTTTACTGTCGCAACCTATCAGCGTGATCGCTCGTGGCGGAACACGAGAATGTCGCCTCGCAACACCGCGCCCCGATAGGTGAACAGGGGATCGGTGCGATCCTGCACGAAGAACTGCACCGCAATCGCGTCAGGGTTGCCCTCTTCGCTACCGCGCGGGCGGTTATCCCACACCTGCACGCGCACGATCCCGCGCACATGGCGCACGCCCTCGCGCGTGCGAACGCTCATCACAGCGGGACCGGCGAAGGTCGCGGTGCGATTTTCTATATCCACTTCCAGCTGCGCCAGGCGCACCATCTGAATCTCAACGAAACGGTTCTCCTGGCGCGTGGCGAAGCGAAATGCGCCCGCTTGAAACTGGCGATCGGGGCACGAGGCGCGAAGCACATTCAGGCTGAAGTGTGCGTTCGGCTCGCTCGCATCGGGTGCGCCCGCTGCGCCAGCGCCGAACGCGCCCTCGACCACGCAAGGCTGCGCCAGCGCCACCGCGCTCGTCAGCGCCAGTAAAGCCATCCACGACAGTGTACGCATCGTACATCCCTCCTTCCAGTAGTCAGGAACATCTGCCAGAAGGCGCAGGATGTCCCTGCCAACCGCTTAGACGAAGGCACCGGAGCAGATGTTCGATAGTTAACCGATGGGGGAGCCGTTGACAGTTAGATGAAAGCGGCAGTCGAGGGCTTCTGCCGCACGCCGACACATCACCATCCGATCCAGAAAAATCTCAAAATACTCCATCAGGCTGGCGACGCTGGTATCGATCTCCAAACTGAGTTCAATAATCCGCTCTTTCGGGAACACGCGCAGGCGCGAGCGCTGCGTGGCGAAGTTAACTCGGTCGTGGATATCGAACTGGTCATGGTGGGGGTTCTGCACGCGCGAGAAATGCACATCGGACTTGTCCGCCAGAATCACAGTCGCCGCCGCGTAGTTCACGGGATAGCCCGAAGCCTCCTCGTGGTTGCCAATCGCGCTGACGATAATGGCGACCTCCTCAGGCGGCATACCCATCTGGGTGAGCAGATGGAAGGCGATCAGCGCACCTGTCTGGGCATGCTGCTCGCGCGCGACCACATTGCCTATATCGTGGAGGAAGCCCGCGATAGACGATAGTTCTGCCTGACGCTCCGTGTAGCCCAGTTTGAGGCAGAGGCGACGCGCGTTGTTCGCCACGATGCCCGCATGGCGCAACCCATGTTCAGTGTAGCCCATCGCACTCAGCGCCTCGTTGGCGGCGCGAATATAGGCGCGCACCGTCGGGTCGTTGCGCACCATTTCTAAAGTCACGAGGCTCATACTGCCATGAATTTTCGGCAGAAACGGCGCGATTCCCTGTTGCCTCACAACACCCGCACAAAGGCGCCGCCGGGCATCCGCCGTGCCAGCCCCATCATCTCCAGCATGGTCAGCTCCACCTGCACCTGCTGCACGGGCAGCTGCACAGCGCGCGCAAGTGTATCCAGATGCTGGGGCTGCAGGGTGAGCGCGTTCAGCAGTCGCTCCTGCGCTTCGGTCAGCATAGGCAGAGTAGCGGGTCGCTCGCGGGGCAGCGTCTGCACGCCGAGGGTGTCCAGTACATCTTGCGCCGAGTCGATGAGCATCGCGCCATCTTTAATCAGCGCATGGCAGCCCTTTGCTTTCGGGTTGTCGATGGTGCCAGGTACTGCGAACACCTCGCGCCCATACTCCGCTGCCAGCCGCGCCGTGATGAGCGCGCCGCTCTCCTCGGGAGCTTCCACGACAATCGTGCCCAGTCCCCAGCCTGCAATCAGCTGGTTGCGCACAGGGAAGCGCCACGCATCGGGTTCTGCATCGTACGGATATTGCGAGACGACAGCGCCCTGCTGGGCGATGCGCTGAAAAAGGTGGCGGTTTCCTGCAGGGTAGAGGCGTCCCAGCCCACTGCCGAGAATAGCAATCGTGCGCCCACCAGCCTCCAGCGTGGCACGGTGCGCTGCCGAATCGATGCCGATCGCGCCACCACTCACGATGGTCAATCCCGCTTCACTCAAGTCGCGGGCGAGCCGCTCCGCTACCATCGTGCCGTAAGAGGTTGGATGGCGCGTGCCCACGATGCTTACTGCAAACCGATCGCGCTCCTGCAGTTCACCCCATACAAAGAGCGCGACAGGCATATCGGGCAGCTCGCGCAAGGGCGCGGGATAGCGCGGATCGCTCTCCAGCAGGAGCTGCATACTGCCATCCGCAAGTGGCGGAGGGATTTCGGCAGGCGCTTGCGCCGCACGCTCCAACGCCAGCACCTCCGCCTCGCGTATCCCATGCACTTCGCGCCATTCCGAGGGCTTCGCGCACCAGATGCCCTCTATCGTGCCAAAGCGCTGCAGCAGCGCTCGCACCTTGGCTGGCGAGAACTCCAGATTCAGCAACCGCAGCCACGCCTCCAACTCGTCCCGACTCATGGTCGCTCCACGAAATCCCACTCCTTGCGACGGAAGTAGAGCAATCCCAGCACCGCCACCCCGATTGCCATCAGCAGGTTCACCCCCAGCAGCCAGTAAGGCAGCGGCATATCGGGGAACTGCATCGGCTGGGCACTGATGCCCGGATTCTGCTGCACAATTGTGATAGGCGGCAGGATGAGTTTGCGATACGCCATCGCGTAGGTCGCCATCGGGTTGATTACATGATACGCCCAGAAAATCGGCTCCCGATAGGCGTCGGGCAACAGCGTGGTATAGCGCACCTGCTCTGAGAAGTAGATAATCGGCGAGAGGAAAAAGAGCAGCTGCAGCCCCACGCTCACCAAGTACTTCACATCCTCATAGAAGGCGTTCCAGCAAGCGATAATCAGCGACAAGCCCGCTACCATCAGCAACTGCGCCAGCATCACCAGCGGCACGAGCAGCAGCCCCTGTTGCACGGGTGTGCCCACATATAAATAGAGATAGAGCAGCAGCACGCCCATCGCCAGCACAAAGTGAATGAAGTTTGCCAGCGTAGTCGCTAAGGGCAACAGCGCCCGCGGGAAATAGACCTTCTTAATCACCTGCATGTAGACCAGGATCGTCTGGCTCGAATCGAGCAAGGCGAACTGAAAGAAGGTCCAAGGCAGATAGGCAGTGAGCACATAGGCGGAGTAGTTCGCGATGCGCATGCCCATCACATATTTGAACACGATCGTGATGACCAGCACCGTCACGAGCGGGTTCACCAGCGACCAGAAAAAGCCGAGAATGGAGTTTTTATAGCGTACTCGCAGTTCCCGGATGACCAGCGTCCACAACAGCTCACGATAGTGCCACAGCTCTGCGATCAGGGCGTGCACAAAGGGAGATTTTCGACAGGTTCCTATTCACTTCCTACGGGGTATACTTTTGGTGGTGAGCGTTATGGAAAACCTGCTGAGTCGTATTACGCGCGATCCAAACATTTATAGATGAGGTCGCTCTGCTTTATTGTGGATGCTCAGTTACCTCTTTACTCCCGTCCCACAGGCTGAATCACGGGCTGCACTTTGAGGAAGGCTTTGACCACGCGGGGGTCAAAGAGCGTGCCTGCGCCCTGCTCGATGGTGGCGACCGCTTCCTCCTCGCTAAGAGGTGGGCGATAGGGCATCGGGGTACGCATCCCATCGAACGCTTCCGCCACGGCAAGCACCCGCGCAGGTAGCGGGATCTGCTCCCCACGCCAACCGTGAGGGTAGCCGCTGCCATCCCACCGCTCGTGGTGGCATTCTACCAAAATAAGGGCATCCTGAAATCGCTGAATGCGGCGCAATAGCTGCACACTCAACAGGGGATGCTCTCGAATGGCTTGCCACTGGTCAGGCGTTGGATTTGAGTAAGTCAGCAGTTCCGTAGGAAGTGCCAGCATGCCTACATCGTGAAGCGCAGCGGCGATGCGCAGTAGGCGTAGGGTTGGTTTGCTCAAGCCCAGTTCACAGCCAATTGCGACGGCATAGGTAGCCACTCGCTCGCTGTGCCCCACAAGAAACGGATGCGCCATCTCCAAGGCGCTCACCAGCGCGCGGATCACATCGTTCTCCATCTGCACCAGCAGCTCGCGCGTCACCCGTCGCCTCCGTGCTGATAAAGTTTACCTTTCCTTACTCAATCTCTCAAGCCACGAGGGAGTGGCAGATACTCCGATTCGTGGCACAACTCGCGCTCCTGCTTGCCGTTGAGCAGGCGGACCCGCCAGAGTCGCACGCGCACGCCCGCTCGTCCCGGTTGTGGGTTGAACCCAGGCACTCTGGGTGGCGACTGCCAGTCGGTCTGCTCCCGCTGCAGCAGGCATACGGGCACAGTGGCTCGGATTACAGCAGGCGACGCCCTTGCCCGAATGCGACAGATGAGCCGATCCCCGCGTACCTCGTACTCGATGCGGATGGGGAAGGAATATGGGTTGCGAATCTTGAGGTCGGCGATGCCCTGCGCGACGGCGGCATCCAGCCCGGCGGGCACATAGCTCGGCGCGATGGTGTGCGGGTGGCGTTCGACAATCCCCAGCCCAGCGAGCAGCGCTGCGTTATAAAGCGTGGTAGAGGTCTGGCACACACCCCCGCCCCAGGCAGGCACCAACACACCCCCATAGCTCACAGGCGCACGCACGAAGCCCTCTGAACGCACCCACTGCCCTACCCGCGCGTTGAACGAAAAGGTCGTTTGGGGGGCGATCTGGACACCGTGGATTCGCTGAGCGGCACGCTGCGCGTTCCATCGCTGTCCAGGGGTGCGCCCTTTGAGCGAGGTGGCGTACTCCGCCAGTGTAGTCCACTCAGGCGCGCGCCCACAGCCACTCAGCATTAGCAGGCATGCCACAAACCCAATACAAACTGTCCGCATGGTTCGGCTCTGCATATTCAGATAACCTAACTCGCCACCTATCTGAGATTCCTCGCCTTCGGCTCGGAATGACAGGTTCTTTTTCATCCAGCCAGTGTTTTTCATTCCGAGCGCGGCCTTGTCGTTCTAAGCCAAGCCTTGTCACTCCGAGCGGAGCGTTGTCATTCCGCACGAAGCCCTGCCATTCCGAGCGAAGCGAGGAATCTCGACTGCTTAAAAATGACAGATGGCAACATAGATTAGGATACCCTACTCAACCAAGAAAGGTTTCTGGGTCAACTTTTACGCGGCGACATATAGCGCTTGATAATCCACAGACGCGCGAACGCCCATAGAATCAGTAGACTGCCCAGTGCGATCCCCTCGGGACGGTGGTGCAGCACATACTCATAGTAGATAATCGCTATCCCAAAGACCGCCATCAGTGCGCTAACGGCGTAACGAAATCCCATCGGCATGGTCCATCATCCCTCTATTCGCAAAGATGTTGAAGCAGGGCTTGGGTTGCTTCACGGGCGCGCTGCAACTTGAGCTGCCGACGCAGCTCGCGATCTTTGGGTGCGTCCTCAGGCTCAGGCAGCAGCCCCCAGTTCGCGTTCATCGGCGGAAAGTCGGGATGGGGGTAGGTAGCGATATAGTGCAGCAGGGAGCCGATGACCATCTCGCGCGGGGGCACGATAGGCGGTTTACCCTTCACCAAGCGCGCGGCGTTCAGCCCCGCGATGATGCCTGAGGCTGCCGACTCGATGTAGCCCTCCACACCGACCAGCTGCCCTGCAAAAAAGAGGCGCGTATCCTCGCAAAACTGGAGCGTGGTCAAAAGCAGGCGCGGCGAATCGAGATAGGTGTTGCGGTGTACTACACCATACCGCACAAACTCTGCGTTTTCCAGTCCGGGTACCAGGCGGAACACGCGCTTCTGCTCGCCCCATTTTAGGCGTGTCTGGCACGCCACCAGGCTGTAGAGCGTACGCTCGTTGTTCTCAGGGCGCAGCTGTAGCACGGCATACGGGCGCTTGCCCGTGCGCGGGTCTATCAACCCCACAGGCTTGAGCGGTCCAAAGCGCAGGGTGTCCTTGCCGCGCTCCGCCAGCTCCTCAATTGGCATGCACCCTTCAAAGAAGCGCGGCTCCTCAAAATCGTGCAGCGGCACACGCTCGGCTTGGACCAGTGCCTGCCAGAACCGCTCGTACTCCTCCTCGGTAAACGGGCAGTTGATGTAGGCGGGGTCACCCTTCTCACGCCGACTGCCAAAAAAGACGCGCTCATAGTTAATCGTGCTGGCGTCCACGATGGGCGACACCGCATCGTAGAAATAAAGATGCTTGCGCCCTGTGAGGCGGGCAATCGCGTTTGCCAGCGAATCGGAAGTCAAGGGACCCGTCGCGATGATCAGGGGGCGATCGGCGGGGATGTCGGTGACCTCCTCGCGAATAATCTCAATCAGCGGGTGACTCTCCAAGCGGGCGGTGATGGCTTGCGCGAACGGCTCGCGATCAACAGCAAGCGCCTCACCTGCGGGCACGGCGAACTCGCGCGCGGTCGGGATCACGATCGAGCCGAGCTGTTCCATCTCCCACTTGAGCTGACCTGATGGGGTGGTGGGCAGCATCGATTTGAAGGAGTTGGAGCAGACCAGCTCAGCAAGCCAACCCGTCTTATGGGCAGGGGTCATCTTGCGCGGGCGCATCTCGTACAGGCGCACGGGCACACCCATCCGCGCCGCCGCCCATGCGGCTTCCACCCCTGCAAACCCGCCACCAATAATCGTCACGCGCGCCATGCCAGAGGGAATTGTACCTCACCCCCACCGCCTGCCCTGATCGCCCAGCTGCTCGTAGGTGCAGTCGGCATAGAGGGGCACAAGGTCGGCGATTTCGCACATAATCTCGCGCGGGTTGAAGGGTGGCGTCTGGCGCATGGCACGCAGCCACAGCTCAGCAAAGATGAGCCAGTCGGGCTTGGCGTCGCCTGGCGGCTCGATCGCCTTCCAGAAGCGCTGCACACGCCGCTCCCAGTTGGTGAAGGTGCCCTCGCACTCGGCAAAGGTGCAGGCAGGCAGCAGGAGATCGGCATACTCAGCCGTCTCAGTCATCAGGGCGTCCTGCACCACTACGAACTCGCAGGCGCGCAGGGCACGCTCCGCCAGCGCAGGGTCATAATACTGCGCAACAGGGTTCGACCCCGCCAAATAAAGCACCTGCACCTCGCCAGCAAGACACGCCCGAAAGATGGCGTCGGTGTTCAAGCCCGACTGCGCAGGCAACGAAACGCCCCAAGCGGTCTCAAAACGCGCACGCGCTGCGGCATCCTCCACAGAGGCGTAACCCGGCAACAAGTCGGGCAGCACCCCCATATCGAGCGCGCCTTGCGAATTGGCTTCGGGCAGCATCAGGCTCAACTTCGCTTCAGGCAGATGCTTCACCAACTCCACCAGTTCCTGCACCACTTGCTGGGCAGCTGGATGATTCCACACCTTCTCACCTGCAAGCAAGATCACGCCCGGTGACTGGGTCAGAAGGCTCGCTGCGGCATCCAGTTCTGAATCCCCTGAGGCTGTTCCATCCCCTGAGGAGGCACGAATTCGCGCCTGCAACGCCCGAATCAGCTCCAGCTCCCCGCCGGCAGGGTAGCGCAGACCGACCTCTGCAAACTCCTCAACCGCTGTGCCGAGCGGATAGGCGACCATCACCTTCACGCCGTAGTGGCGCCACGCCTTGCGCAGGCGCAGATAGATCATCGGCTGTTCCTCGATCAGGTCGGAGCCGAACACGAACACAAGCGGCGCGCTCTCCAGATCGGCATACTCCACGCTGCAAGCGGCATCCCCGAGGGGGGCAAGCACCTCCTGCGCTAAATTGCCCTGATAGCGGGTCATGCGGTGATCGATGTTGTTCGTCTGGAAGGTGGCTCGGAACAGTTTCTGGAACAGATAGAGCGCCTCGTTGCTCAATCGCTGCCCTGCAATGCCCGCAATCGCCTGTCCACCCCCTGTCTTTCGGGCTTCGCTAATGCGAGCAAGGATCAGATCGTAGGCATCTGCCCACGAGAGGGGCTGCCATGCGCCACCGCGCCGCACCATCGGCTGGGTCAACCGATTCGGCGCGTGCATGTAGGTCTGCTCGAATTTGCCCTTGTCGCAAGTCCAGGTTTCATTCACCGCAGGGTTTTCGCGAGCGTTGATGCGCACAATCTGCCCGCTGCGACTGTCCAGATAGAGGTTGCACCCGTTGGAACACATCGAGCAGATGCTTTTTTGCGTCACGAGATCCCATGGGCGGGCACGGAAGCGGTAGGTGCGGCTGGTGAGCGCGCCCACTGGGCAGATTTCAATCACATTCCCACTGAATCGGCTGGTGAACTCGGTTAGCTGGAAGGTGTGGGGTTGCATCTGAGCACCCCGAAAGAGGAACGCCAGCTGCGCATCGCCCGAAATCTCCTCTGTAAAGCGCACACACCGCCCGCAGTGGATGCACCGCTCCAGATCGAGCGCAACATACTTTGAAAGCGGGAACGCCTTCGGCAGATGGCGCTTGATCTCTATATAGCGGCTGACAGGCGGACCATAAAATTGAGTGTTGTTCTGCAGAGGACACTCACCGCCCCGATCACAGATGGGGCAATCGAGGGGGTGGTTAATCAGCAGGAACTCCAGGATGGCGCGGCGGTCTTTGATAATCTGTTCGCTTTCTGTCCAAGCGACCAGCCCTTCCGTGCAGGGCAGCGTGCAGGCGGTCTGGGGCTTGGGCATCTTGCGGATGGAGCCGTCGGGCTGCTTCGTGCCTATCTCTACAAGGCACATTCGGCACATCCCAACGGGTTTCATATATTTGTGGTAGCAAAAGATGGGGATATCTGCGCCAATACGCTTGGCGGCTTCGATGAGCAGTTCACCTTCCGGCACTTGCAACGGGATCCCGTTGATCTCGATATTTACCAGTTTCGGCTCAGCATGCTTTGGCTTGGGCATCGGTGTGCCTCCTACGACTTTGTGAATTTTATCACATTCGAGACCCTGAATGCAAGGGGGCAGGAATCTGGCAGGCAATGGTGTAGAATCGCTGTGGGGGTGATGTGCGATGAGACAACTTATCGATCGCGGTAGGCAACTGCGGGCACTCCTGCGCGGCTTGCCTCTGCTGCTTGCCTGCTGGCTTACCCTCAGCCCTGTAAGCGGAAGGGCGCAACGGTTTGTTTGGCTGGGCGTCTTGCCTGACGGCGTTCAAAGCGGGGCGTGGGATGTCGCGTCCGATGGCTCTGTTGTGGTGGGCTGGGTGAATATCTCGCAGTTCCGCGCCTTTTACTGGACGCCTGCTGACGGTATGCAGGAGCTCGGCACGCTGGGAGGTGGCTGGAGCGAGGCGTTCGCCGTTTCCGCTGACGGGACGGTTGTAGTTGGTTATACGACGGACAGCCTGAATCGGATGCGTGCCTTCCGCTGGACGCCCCAAACGGGCATGCAAGACCTCGGCACATTCGGCGGAGCGAGCGGGTCTGCGAATGATGTCTCCGCAGATGGCAGCGTTGTCGTCGGCTGGGCGACTAATGAGGTAGGTCAAGCCCGTGCTTTCCGCTGGACCGAGCCAACTGGTTTGCAGGAGATTGGCGTGCTGCCTGGGGGCACTGCCAGTGAGGCTTTTGGTGTTTCACCCGATGGCTCCGTAGTGGTGGGGCGCGCACGCGATAGCAGCGGGCAGTGGTGTGCCTTCCGCTGGACACTCCAAACGGGCATGCAGAATCTGGGTACGCTCGGCGGTAACTGGAGCGAGGCGTGGGAAACCTCCGCCGATGGCTCCGTCATCGTGGGACGCTCGCGCGATAACGCGGGGCGATGGCGTGCCTTCCGCTGGACACCCCAGACGGGTATGCAGGATCTCGGTACACTGGGTGGCCTCTGGAGTGAAGCGCGAAGTGTCACCCCAAACGGCATGATGATTGTTGGGCGAGCGCGTGACAGCGCGAACCGCTGGCGTGCCTTCCGCTGGACCGCCGCACGCGGCATGGAAAATCTCAACATCACCTATGCCGACCTGCTGCAGGGTGGCTCCGAACTATGGGATGCAACGGCCCTCTCACCCGATGGACGCTATATCGTCGGCTGGGGCTACAATGCATCCTCAGGCCTCGACGAGGCATTCCTGCTCGACACGCGCTTGACGGGTGATGTGGATGGCAACGGTTGCATCGATGACGCCGATCTACTGCGGGTGCTGTTCGCGTTTGGTCAGACAGGGGCTGGCTTGCCAGAGGATGTGAACGGTGATGGCGTGGTGGACGACGCCGACTTGCTGACGGTGCTGTTCCGCTTCGGCACGGGGTGCTAAGCCCTTATAGTAATTCACTTCCAAGCGCTTTCTCAGGGTTGCCCCCAGCCACCACCGCCCGGCGTGCGAAGGGTGAGCAGGGTATTCGGGGGTACGCGCACCGTGCCTTTGATCATCTCGGTTTCTAAGCGACCAGCGATTAGTAGGCGGTTCTGCCCGCGCCTGCCCGCCTTGCCGCCATAAAGTCCGTAGGGGGCGTGTCGCCGCCGATCGGTGAAAAGGGTAATTGTGGTCTCGGTCAGGAACTGGAAGGTGCGCACCACGCCGTCGCCGCCCCGATAGCGTCCCGCACCGCCCGTGCGCTCCGCCAGCCGGTACTCCAACACGCGAACGGGGAAGGCACTCTCTATGGCTTCCACGGGGGTGTTGCGCGTGTTGGTCATATGCACATGGATGCCGCTGGCGCCGTCGGCATGGGGACATGCGCCCGCGCCGCCCGCGATGGTCTCGTAGTACACGAACGGCTGCTGCCGAACGGGATCATAGCCCCCGAAAAGCAGGTTGTTCATCGTGCCCTGCGAGGCGGCAGGGATGCGGTCATGCAACGCCTGCGCCAACGCCCCCAGCAGCACATCGACAATCCGCTGGGAAGTTTCCACATTGCCCCCTGCAACGGCGGCGGGGAAACGGGCATTCACCACCGTGCCCTCCGGGGCAATCACCTCCACAGGCAGCCAGCAGCCCATATTCGTGGGCACTTCCAACGGCACCAGGCAGCGCACCACATAGTAGCACGCCGCGCGGGTCACCGCCTCGGGCGCATTAACACCGCCAGCACACTGTGTGGCACTGCCCGTGAAATCGAAACGGATGGTTCCGGGCGCGTCGGCAGGCACGATAACCGTCACCCGAATGCGGATGTTGCGCGTCCCCTGTCCATCGTCATCCAAGTAGTCCTCAAAGGTGTATTCACCAAGTGGCAGTTCGCGCAGGGTGGCACGGGTCATCGCTTCGCTGTAGCGCAAGAGTTGCTCAAATCGCTCCAGCCATGTTTCGATGCCCTCCTGTTCCAGCAGCGTCTGCAGGCGACGGATGCCGATGCGGTTCGCTCCGATCTGGGCATAGAGGTCGCCCTGCCGCTCAGCGGGTGTGCGCACATTCGCCAGCAGCAGCGCCAGCACATCTTGCTGGAGCGTGTCCTCGCGCAGCAGATAAACGGGCGGGATGCGCAGCCCCTCCTCGAAAATCTCGCGGGCGAGCGGCATCGAGCCAGGCGTTGCACCTCCCGTATCGGCATGGTGTGCCCGATTCGCCACGAAGCCCACGCAACGCCCCCTGACAAACACGGGCGCGACCAGCGTCCAGTCGGGCAGGTGCGTCCCCGCATGATAGGGGTCGTTCGTAATCACCATGTCGCCCGGTTGCCACTGGAAGCGCGGCAGCAGGTACGCCATCAGCGTCGGCATCGCGCCCAGATGCACGGGAATATGCGCGGCTTGGGCAACGAGTCGTCCTTGGGCATCGAACAGGGCGCACGAGTAATCGCGCCGCTCCTTGATGTTGGGCGAGCAGGCGGCATGCTCCAGCGCACGCCCCATCTCCTCGGGGATCGCACTCAGCCGCTCATGGTAGAGCCACACCCGTGCCGGGTCAAAGGGGCGTTGGACTTTCTCCATCCCTCTGCCTATGGCGTCGTACCGCTGCTACCCGTCCCACGCCTGCCGCGCCGAGTGAAACTTCGGATGCGCAGGTAGATCAGCCCACCGCTGGTCATAATCAGCAGTTGTATAACAGTGCTTGGCTCTGGCGCGTTGCCGCCACCGCCCCAATAGCTGCCTGCTTCCCACCGATCGATGCGAACCCGCAGAAAGACAGGCGCATGGTCGGAGGCGTTCGGGCTATCGTTGATATCGAACCCTGGGGGCAGTGTTCCTGCAGGGAAGCGGCGCGTGTTGAACAGAATCGCCTCCAGCACATTGATGCGGTCGCGTCCCCACTCGGCTTCGGAGACCAGCAGGTAATCGAAGCGGTGGCGCAGGTCGGAGTTACGCGTGGTCACTCTGTAGGTGCGTTTGCCGTTCTGCGCGTCGACAGGCATATGGTCGCGCAGGCGCGCCGATTTCACAGTGCTGATCGGGGCATAGGTGCGTCCATCAGGCAATGTGCCACCGATATCGAACAGCGAATTCAGGTCGGGATCCTCGTTCTCATTCAGGTCGCCGCCCAGCACATAGGCGGAGCGGCGGTGATTGAGTCGCCACCGCCGAACCTGCTCGCGGGTGCGTTCCGCATTCGTCTGGCGCTTGACCGCGTCGTCTGTGTAGCCACCTGCCTTGAAGTGTGCTGCGAACACGCCCAGCCCATTCGTGCCCGGCACATCGATCCAACCGATGGTCAGCCCTCGATTGGGCGCGCCGATGTTCACATCCGAAATCTCCACAAAGCGATAGCGACTGATAATCGCCGAGCTGATCCAGCCATCGCTGTTGCGATTGGCATACACATAGAAGTTCACACCGGGCTGCGGGTTGGGTCCGTAGTAGGTGAGGTTCGACTGCACAAAGCTGATGAGCGCGGCTTCCTGAGCGAGCGGGTTCCAGCCAGGGGTGTTACCGCCCACCTCGTGCAAAATCCAGATGTCGGGCTTGAGGTAGTTGGCAATTTTGGCGACATACGGTTGCTGCGCGCTGTTAGGGCTGTTTGCGCCGATTGCTCGCCCGATGTTCCAGCTCATGATGCGCAACTCCGTTGCGCTCGCACCGACCAGCAGCCAGCAGAGCGCAATCAGGCTCCAGCTCCTTGCATTCATCACAGGGATATTATGGCCCAAACCCTGTTGCCGTTTGGTTAAGGGCTGCCTAATACCCATCGGGTTTTCAAATGTCGTACGGCTCAAGCCGTTCCTGTAAGCCGACCTGCGTTGGTTTTTTTATACCAATTGGGGCGTCAAGTGATACACGGCTCAAGCCGTTCCTTTGCCAACGAAGCCCGCCTGCGCGGGCTACAGCCGACGGCGGTCGGCTTCGTCTGCACAGGAGCGGCTTTAGCTGTCCAGAATACTGTGCCTTTTGAAACCCCTATTGGTATTAGTATACAAACCCCTATTGGTATTAGTATACAAAGTGGAAAGCTACGCTTGTCAACTGCCCCTTCGGTCGCCCTCTGTTAGGAGCTGGCGGACAGACTGGCACAAAGTGGAGGCACAGTTTCCATGCCCTGCCAAGTTTTTAAAACCCTCTCCCCCAGCGGGGGAGAGGGTTTAGGTGGGGGGATCAACCATCCCCTGACTACTCGCTGAGACCGAAGTTAAAGAGCACGGTCAACAGGTCCGAATCGTCGATGGTGCCGTCGCCGTTCACATCACCGAAGTTAACCGTCACTGCGCCCAGATCGGTCGGACTGCAGGGGTCGTTGCTCCAAGCAGCGGGACGGTTAAAGGTCGCTACCAGTGCATTATCCCAGCGACGCACCTTGATCTGGCTGATTGCCGCATCGACAGGCAGCGTGAAGCGACCATCAGCGTTAATGTAGGTCACGAAGCGCGAGGAGAAGGGCGTAGGACCTGCGTCGTTCGTAACCGTGACATCGATGATATTGCGCCGCAGCCCTTCCTCAACGCCGTCACCATCGGGATCGCTGGGGCCGTCTGCGTCAAACTCGATATCCCACAGGTCCTTCGGCTTTGCACGGTCTGCCAGCGCGCTGAGGTTCAGCCGCCCCACGAAGTTGTGCGTGCCACGGGCGGCAAAAGCGAAGCTGCCATGGGGTAGAAAAACAAAGACTGAGCCACCTGCAGCGGTAGGATCGGTGCGGAAGTAGCCACGCCCAGGCAAGAACGAGGTGTTGCCGGGTGTGCTGTTGGAAATGATCCAGCCAACCGTGGTGGGCGTGCCGAAGGGAGCGGTCAGCTTGATCCAAGTCGCTTTGGGAGTCGGGAGAGGAGTGCCTCCACGCGCTGTCTTTACATCCCAGGTCACAAGCACCAGACTGCTTGCTGGTAGAGTAACAGAAGCAGTCTGCGTGTGAATGGAAGCGCCGACAACATTGGGAGGTGAGGATGTAGCGGAGAACGCTCCGTTCCACGGGTGGATATCGAGGGTAATACTCACCGTCACAGCCGTCGTACCCGCGTTCACCAGCAGTGTGTCGATCTCGCTGATGCAGGCCACCGGGGTAGTCATATCATATCCCAGTGTGCCCGGATCTGGGGGACCGCCAAACAGCACCATATCATCAGCGCGCGTGTTGGTCGTAGTTGTGACGAGCGAGACGTAGCTGAGGGCGTACAAACCAGTTGTCGCCCAGCGCACCATCATTGTCTGGGCGTACACATAGGGGTCCTCCAGCTGACCAGCGGGTTGGAAGTCGCCCCCCACGCGGATGCGGTGAATGCGCAGCTTCGCAGGGTCGACAGTAAATACACGGGGCGTCTCTTCTGCCAGCACAGCATTCGGCGCCGCGTTCTGGGCGCCTGCAGGAACGAATAGCAGCCAAGCCGCCACAGCGGCTATACCAGCAATGAACCCGTATCGCATCATCGTTAAACCTCCTGTCGCGGGTGGGTGTGTTCTAACAGACCCACCACATTGCTCATATTATACCCCATTTTGCCATGGTTGTCAAGAGTTTGGGAGGGTGTTCGAAAAATCGCCTTGGGCGATAACGGCTGAAGCCGTTCCTGAGCAAACCAAGCCGACCTGCGTCGGCTGTTTTAGCCCGCGAAGGCGGGCTTCGTTTAACAAGGAACGGCTTTAGCCGTCAACGCATCCAAACTCTGAGGCTGTTCGAAAAATCGGCGGGTTCTGAATTGGGGCACGCACGGGGGCGTGCCCCTACGCCTTCTTGTAGGGGTAGACCCCTGTGTCTACCTATGCCCAAGAAGGGATTTTTCGAACACCCTCAGCGTTGCGCTTTACTATAAGTTTCACCATTCGTCGCAGTAGAAGGCGCGATGGTAGCAGCGCAGCAGCATCCGTCCCGTGCTGGGGTCGGGACGGCTTGGCCAGCCCACAAAGCTTGGTTGACCGTGATAGACGCCGCCCTGGACAAACCACACAGGCACAGAGCGTCCATCGAGGGCGATGGGGCGCGAGAAATAGTGGACGAAGTTAGCGCCTTCTCGCTGTACATCGGGTCGCAAGTGCGCGGGCAGGCTTCGTGCATGCCCATCCAGCGCGGCAGCATGCACCCGATCCACACGCGATTGCCGCACGATCTGCCCAAAGAGCGGCTCCACATTGTCCCCATGGCGTGCGGCGAGCGAGCTGGCTGGCTCAAACCGCGCCTCGTTGCCCCGAACGAGATACCCATCAAACCAGACCACCGTGTCCGCGAGATAGACCATCTGCGCCAGCGAGACGGCAGGCGTATCGGGAAAGGCAATCTCGTTCACGAACAGACACCAGTTGGGCATCAGCGCTACCTTCACCGATGGCTCTGCAAGCGGCGCACGGATGAGGCGATCCAGTGCCGAGAGCGGGATGGGCATCGTTTCCAGCGGGCACTGATAGAGCGCATCGCTCTTGATGTAAGGGCGATGCAAGCCCCACAGCGTGCGGATCCCTTCTGAAACCTGGTAGAAGCCGAGCGCAAACTGCTCGTCATGGTCTTGGGCATAGGCAAGCGTCGCGCAGGTTAATTGGCGCAGGTGGCTCAGGCAGACGCTGCCGTGCGCCGTCCGCCGCGCCCGCCAGAACACGGGCAAAAGCAACGCAGCCAGCAGCGCAATTATTGCGATCACAGTGAGCAACTCTATCAGCGTAAAACCGTTCCGTCGCATCGCCACTCACCTCGCAATGAACCCCGTGCCCCCGAAACACTTCGGAGGGGCAAAAGCGAATCCTCACAGGCGGTTGTGTGCGGATTCCGGCTCTGCCACTCAGAAGGGTGGATGACAAGGGGCTTCCGCAGCATATTGCAGTGCAGTTGTCCGGTGTAGATTGTTGGCGGTCTGGCAAAAAATCTGGAGTCTGCCTTTCGTCGGCATCCCTGCGGACACGACCAACGGGTACAATCGAGCTATGACGCTCAGGCAGAGAGTGGCGACGGGGCTGGTGGTTGTGGCGCTCTTGCTGCTCTTTTTCGGGGGAATACTGGTGCGCATGTACACCGATTACCTCTGGTTCAAGCACGATGTGGGCTATCCACAGGTGTTCACGCGCATTCTCACGGCAAAGTTCGTTCTGTTCCTTGCGGTGAGTGCAGGGTTTGCACTGTTCGCGCTGGTTAATTTGATCGTGGCGAATCGCGTGGTGGGTTCAGTAGAGGAGCCGGCGTTCGCATTGCGCGGGGGGCGTATCGTGCGCATCACGCGCGCCGTGCGGGTGGGCACTTTCTGGCTGCTGGTGCTGGGCGTGCTGGTCTTTTCGATCTTTGTGGGGCTGACGGCGGTCAGTGCGTGGAACGAGTTCCTGCTATTCCGCCACGCGCAGGCGTTTGGTATCAAAGATCCCCTATTTGGTCGGGATGTGGGCTTCTATGTGTTTCAGCTGCCTTTTTTGTCGTTTGTGTCGGGGCTGCTGCTGTTTATGGCACTGATCACGCTGGTGGGCGTAGGCAGTTTTTACTATTTCAATCGTGCGCTGGGCTGGCTGGGCGGGATGCCCACTTTTCTGCCGTCGGTGAAGCCCCATCTGTTGATTCTGGCCGCGCTCTTTCTGCTGGCGTTTGCATGGTATCTGTGGCTGGGGCGGTACGATCTGGTGTTCTCCGACCATGACCAGTTCTTTGGGGCGGGCTATACCGACATCCATGCGACGCTGCCGATCCTGAACATCACGGTGTTCGGGCTGATCGGAGCGGCGGCGCTTTGCCTCATCAGCCTGCGTCCGGGGGCGGGACTGCTGTTGCCGATTGGGGGCTTCGCTGCGGTGATGCTGTTCTGGATTCTTGCCAGCGTGATTTATCCGCCCGCGGTGCAGCGGTTTGTGGTGGTGCCCAATCAGCTGGAGCGGGAGCGTCCCTACATTCAGCGCCATCTGGAGTTCACCCGCCGCGCCTATCAACTGGATAAGGTTGCCACGCGCGTGATGAATGTGCGCGAGGATCTCACCGAAACCGACTTGCAGGGCGCGGAAGGCTCGCTGGAGAACCTGCGCCTGTGGGACTTCCGCCCGCTCAGCCAGGTCTACAACAGCCTGCAGGCGCTCAAGCCCTACTACCGCTTCGTGGATATCGATGTGGATCGGTATGTGATTGAGGGCAAGGTGCGACAGGTGTTGCTGTCGGTGCGCGAGCTGAATCTGGAGGGGTTGCCGCCCGAAGCCCAGCGTTGGCAGAACCTGCACCTGCTCTACACGCACGGCTACGGGCTGGTGATGAACCCTGTGAACGAAGCGACGGGCGAAGGTCAGCCCCGATTTCTGGTTCGCGACCTGCCTCCCGTTACCCCGCCCGAACTGCCACTGACCAACCCTGCCATCTACTTCGGCGAGAACACCACTCATTACGCGATTGTGCGCTCGCGCCTGAAGGAACTCGATTATCCGATGCTCACGGGCAGCGGGGCGGAGGAGAATGTCTACACCACCTACGCGGGCGACGGCGGCGTGCCGATTGGAGGACTGTTTGCACGACTGATGTTCGCGCTGCGCCTGCAGGATACCTATATCCTCCTCTCGCGCGACCTGACGGGCGAATCGCGCCTGCTGTTCCGCCGCACCATCGGGGAGCGCGTGCGCACCCTGTTCCCCTTCCTGCTTTGGGACGAGGATGCCTACCCTGTGATCGCCAACGGCGCAATCCTTTGGATCTGCGACGGCTATACCTTCAGCCGCAACTACCCCTACAGCAAGCCGTTCTTTTCACGCGATCGCACCTTACGCCGCTTCAACTATCTGCGCAACGCGGTCAAGGTCACCATCCACGCCTACACGGGCGAGGTGAACGCCTATATCGTGGATGAGAGCGATCCGATTATCCGTGCCTATCGCGCGGCGTTTCCGGGGCTGTTCAAGCCGATGGCAGCAATGCCTGCCGAGATTCAGGCGCATATTCGCTACCCCATCGACATGTTCTCTGTGCAGGCAAAGCTCATAGAGCTGTATCACACGACCGATCCCCGCATCTTTTTCAACAAGGAGGATGTCTGGCAAATCGCGCGGGAGGTGCTGGTGGGGCAGGAGCCAACGCCGATGATCCCCTACTATGTGATTATGCAGCCGCCGGGCGAGCCAGCCCCCCGCTATATCCTGACCTTGCCGTTCACCCCGCTCAATCGCGATAACCTGGTTGGCTGGCTGGTGGCACACTGCGACCCCGACCGATATGGCGAGCTGGTGCTGTACCAGTTCCCGAAGGAGCGACTGGTATATGGTCCCGCCCAGATCGAGGCGCGTATCAATCAGAACCCCGAAATCGCGCAACAGCTCAACTTATGGAACCAGCAGGGGTCGCAGGTCTTTCGAGGCAACCTGCTGGTGATCCCATTGGGCAACGCGATGCTCTATTTTGAGCCGATCTATCTGCGGGCAGCCTACGAAGCGGCGATTCCCGAACTCAAAAAGGTGATTTTAGCCAGTGGCAATCGCGTGGTGATGACCGACACGGTGGAGGAAGGGCTTCGCCTGCTGCTGGGTGAGGCAAGGGCGTCGCCCGGAGTGCGTCGCCCAACGGCTGCGCCTACTGCCCCTTCACCTCCGACTGCCCCGACCGACCTGCGTACGCTGGCGCGTCAGGCGAACCGAGTCTATCGCGAGGCGCAGGAAGCCCTCAAGATAGGCGACTGGGCTGCCTACGGCGCCAAAATGAAAACGCTGGAGCAGCTCCTGCGCCAGATGGAAACGGCAAGCCAGTAAACAACTCGCTATCGCCCAACCCAGATTGGTAGCGGCTAAGTGAGGTGAGCACGGTGATGCTGTTCAGACACCAGTCTAAAGCTGGGAAGCGAGGCTCTGCTGAGATGCCCCGCTCCGCTCGGCACGACAACCTAAGCGGAGGGCGTGGCGCTACCGAGCCGCCTATCCGCGTGCGCGTGCTGGTGCTGAACTACGATCCGCTGGTGCAGGCAGAGGGCAGCAAGCCGCTACATCGCGTGCTGGGTTGGAACGACCCACGCCAACTGGCGCAGACTTATGCTCAAGATGTGCGCATCGCCAGCGGCGGACTGGTACGCTACCAGATCGTCGAGTGGCGCGACATCGATGGCTTTCCTGTCAAGCTCGACGGCTTCGTGTATACTGTTGAGGAGTACCTGCAATGTTGGCGTGCGGGCAAGGGCTGGCATGAGCCAGACGGCACCGACTATGAGCGTGAGCTGAAGGCGCGTGGCGTAGATAAGCTGATCAACGCCGACAAAATCGACGAGGTGTGGCTGTTCGGCGCGCCCTACATGGGCTTTTGGGAATCGGCGATGGCGGGACCAGGGGCGTTTTACATCAACGGTGGCGTCTACGAGAAGTTCCCTACCCGACGCCCCTTCGCGATTATGGGCTTTAACTATGAGCGTGGCGTCGCCGAGATGCTGCACAATCTGTGCCACCGTACAGAAAGCACCATGACCCGCATCTACGGGGGCTGGGAAGCGGATAAGCTGACCACCAACTGGGCACGGTTCGCCGCCAACGCCCACCAATCGGGCGGCTATGCAGGCGTCGGTTCGTGCCACTACCCGCCAAATGCTGAGAAGGAATACGACTATGCCAATCCGCGCACGGTACTAAGCACTGCCGAAGACTGGCTGAACTATCCCCGCTTGACTGGCAAAAAGACACCTGTTAACTGCGAAACTTGGGGCAGACCCGACTACCATTACAATTACATGCGCTGGTGGTTCCGTCACCTGCCGCGGGCTTCGGGCATCAACCCAGAGGATGGTCGGCTAAATAATTGGTGGCGCTATGTGTTTGAGTTCACGCGCTACGATGAGCGTGGACGCCCCCTGAAGTAAGGGACGAGGGCACGAGGCGGGAGAGCAGATGGCGCGCAGCTATGGGGCAGGTTATAACGCTTTCTGTGCTTATGGTGCGGAGCAGACCCTTGCGGTGCTGGAAGCCTTTGAGGCGATCCGCCCCGACCCGAAGGAGCCGTCACTGGCTGCGGTTGAAGCGTGGCGACGGGCAGCCGTTCGGCTCCAGGCGTGCCTCACCCTGTTTTCCCCATGCTTCCCGCCCACGCGCATTGCGTTCTGGAAGCGACGCCTACGCCGTCTGCTGCGCGCCCTGAACGCCCTCCATGACACCCTACGCCTGTTGCAAGCCATCGAGAGTCAGGGGCGCATCCGCCTACGCCTGCAGCAGCGCGTTGAGAGCCTCCTCCAAAAGGCGCGTATGGCATGGGAACGCCTGCATCGGGAGCATATCCCGAACGAGATTCGGGGACTGGCAAAGCGGCGGGCAAGTGGCAAATGGCAAACGATGGGGGACGCGCTGCAGGCGTGTGCGCAGATGCGATGGGCAGAATTAGCGCGGGTGAACCTGAAGTGGTTGGAGGGCGAACAGAGATCCCTCGCTTCGCTCGGAATGACACCTTTGCCGACTGCCACCCCGAACGAAGTGAGGGAGCTTAGAATGACGCCTCAGACGGAGGGCGAGGCGTGGACAAAAGAAGCCCTCCATGCCCTCGAAACCCGTTGGGGACGGCTCCAGCTGATGGTGGAGGTTGGGGAGCTGCTTGCGCCGCTGCTGGGTGAGGAGCTACCTCTGCAATCGCTGCAGGCGCGCTATCGTGAACTGGATGCGCTGCGGTTTCGCGCCCGTGCCATTGAGCAACTTGCTCAGCTCAAGGAGGCGGAGCGTGCGCTTACCTTGCACTATCAGGGACACCTGCGCGGCTTCCGCCGCATCGAGCAGGAGTTCAATCGTTGGATTGAGCATTTTCGGTCAGAACGGGTAGCGGAGGGGTTGTGAGGCGAGGCGTTTATGCGATGGGCGGTGCTGCTTGCGCTCTATTTGGCAGCCAGTGGCGGGATGACCCTCCTGACTTCGGCGTTGCATTTTGACCGTGATCCGCGCTCGTGCCTGGCGGCGATGCTGGAGGGGAGTGCGCACCGTCCGTTCGTGCTGCGCCGCCTCGTGCCTGATGTGATTGGCGGGCTAACTCGCTGGACGCCGTCCGCCTGGCAAGCGCGTGTGGTGGAGCATGTTGCGCAGCTGCCTGCGCCGTTGCCACGCCTCCTGTTGGGGCGTGATCCACGGGTCGCCTTCGCCCATCTGCTGCTGGTATTCAGCGTGTGGGGCTGCTATTTGGGTGCGCTGTGGCTATGGCGCGCGCTGCTCCAGATGCAGCGGGCAAGTCGAGCAGGGCTGCTGGAGTCGGGATTGCCTCTGCTGGCTCTCGCGCTGGTCTACCCCCTGCTCAACTGGCGACACGGTGTGCATATCTATGACCCTGCCACGCTGCTGCTCTATTCGGCAGCGCTGTGGGCGCTGTTGGGTGGGCACACCCTGCTATATGGGTTGATTTTTGCCCTCGCGGTCTGGCACAAGGAGACGGCTCTCGTGCTAATCGCGTGGTGGATCGTTGCGTTATCTGGGCAGCCCTCCCTTGTGCGGTGGGGCGTTGCTGGAGGGATGCTTTTATTCTATCTGGGGGTGCGCCTTGGACTGGGATGGCTCTATCGGGAGAATGCGGGCGACACGCTGGAGTTCTGGCTTCTGCGGGAGAACTTGCCCTTTCTGGCGTCGATGGTCGCCGATTTTGGCTGGCGACATGCCCGCTTCCTGCTCATTCTGGCGGTGGCGGTTGGACTGCCTGCGTGGGGTTGGCGGAGCAAGCCGCTCGTGCTGCGCCGCCTGATGCTCGCGGGGCTACTGGTGATGGGCGTTCCTTGGCTCCTGTTCGGCATTCTGGACGAGTTCCGCGCCCTGCTGGAGCTTTATCCCTTGTGGCTGATGGTGTGCGTACCAGCGGGATACTCTTTGCCGTCCAGTACGGCGGTAGCCCCTTCAGGCACAGTGAGGCGCAGCTGAAGGGCATCGGCAACCCGCTCCATCGCGAACTCCACTTTGCCCTGCGGGATGGGGAACGCTCCGTACGCCCACTCTAAATCGCCCAGAAACGGCTGAATGGCAAACCGCTTGAAACCCGGCTCCAGCGGCTGGATACCGAGCAAGCAAACGGGCAAGAAGTAAACGGGCGCGGCGCTCCACGCATGGCAGTGGCTGCGCGTGAACCAGCCCACCTCGTGCGCATGCAGTGGGTTGCTCGGCTCGCGAGCGGGAAAGGTCTCCCAGCAGGTGGTGGCGCCCATCCGCACCATTAGCCCCCACCAGCGGCGGATCAGGTCCAAAATCGGTTGGCGGCTCTGTCGGCGCGAGGCGGATGCCATCAGCAACGCCTCCAGCACGAACGCCATCATGAAGGGGCTGCCGATGCGCACAAAGCTCTCAGGCGGATTGAGCAGATACTGTTCGAAACGCGCCCGATGGGCTTCAGGTACAACCCCACACAAGTAAGCGACCACCTGCGTCTGCTGACTGAAAATCTGGCTTTGGGAGCCATCGGGCTTCAGGCAGTCGGTGTAGGCGCCGCGCTCCTCGTTCCAGAGGTAGCGGTTGATCGCGTCGCGCAGATCGCTTGCCCACTGGCGCCAAGTGAGCGCGTCTTGCTGCTCGCCCAGCCACTCCGCCAGCTGCGCCGTGCAGCCCCACACCTTCACCAGCCACATGTTCTGGTGCGTCACCACGCCCTCGCCGGGGGTGTCCATCGGCGCCCAGTCCAGCATATTCCACGCCTGAATCTCCAGCAGCCCCTGCGAATTGATGTAGCGGGTGTGCAGCGTCTCGTTCTGCTGGCGAATGGCAGGATAGATCGCCTGCAGAAACTCACGGTCGCCTGTAAAGAGGTAATGCTCGTAGCAGGCAATCGCCCAGAGCAGCGCCCACGCGGTGAGGATGTTCTCCCAGCCACTGGGCACCTGGCTTTCGACAAGGGGGGAGCGCTCCAGCGATTCGGCGGCGAGCAACAGGCAGCGTCGCGCTAAGGTGTAGTCGCCAAACCCCGCGTAGGCGAACAGCGCCTCGTTGCGGGCGTCGCCCACCCAGAAGGTCTGCTCATAAGCAGGGCAGTCCACGAAGGTATCCTCGCTGCAGAGGCGCACCGTGTCGCGCGACATCTCATAGATGGTGTTCAGCAGATGGTCGGAGCAGGCGAACGCGCCCCGCTGTTCATACGGATAGGTGTTCAGATAGCAGCAGACGCGGCGCAGCAGCACGGGCTGTGTGTTGCCCTGCGGGAAGCGCACTGTGAGCGTCGCATACCGAAACCCGCGCCGCACGATGCTCCGATACCGCTGCCAACCCCGCCGCGCGACATACCGGAAGGTATTGTTCAGCCCGTTCGTCCACTGTACCCGATCGGGCTGCACTGGATCGAGATACTCGAAGCCGTTGAAGTCGAAAATCGTGCCCTCGGGCGCCTCCAACTCGATCTCCACATAGCCCACGAGTTCGCGCCCGAAATCGAACCAGAGTTCCAAGTCGCCCGTTGCGGGTGGGTGGAGAATGGTCTCGTCATCGACGGCGTTCAGGCAGCCTTCGGGGCGTTCGATGCGGGGCGATTCGGGAAGTGGCTGGGCGCGTGTGGTCAGCGCGAACACATTCGCCTTCGCTGTGTGCAGCGGATCGGGTGCGTGGCGCAGGCTGGTGGGCAACTGGCGCAACGCCTCCACACTCTCCGCAGCGAACGCCGCCTGAAAATCAGGATGGCTCTCGCTCTCAAACGGTCCCAGAATCACCCACGGGTAATCGGCATGCTCCAGCAGCGGGTTCACAAGGCGCACTTCCGCACCCGGCTGCCAGTCCAACACAGGATAAAAATACCAGTCGTGATACCAGCGCGAGACATTGATGCAAAGCAGGTGGCTGCCTGCGGGCAGTTCGACAGTGGCGACACCGTTCTGGACGGGCACAGGCTTGCCTGCGATGCGGACATCGGCGTGGCGCAACCCGTGATGCACGCTGCTGATGGTGAGCTGGGTGGGACGGCTAAGGCGCAGCTCTGTTGCGATAAGCCCAACCAGGGTGCTGGGGTTGGCGGTGAGATCATCTGGACGGAGAGTCGGCTTCAGGTCGAACGCCCACGCGCTGGCGGGCGGGCGCACCACGCGCGCACGCATCAAGCGCTTCGGATAGACCGGCTCAGTTGTAAGGAAGGGAATTGGACGCGGGCGCAGCTCGCCCCACGGCGCACAGCCCGCATCGCCTATCTCCACCGCCTCGTTCCACTCGTAATCGTCAAAGCGCGGCTGGGTCCAGTCGCCAATTGAACGGCGGGCGTCGTAATGCTCCGCAAAGCCAAGCTGGCACGACATGCGCACCGTCTGACGCTCAAAGGCAGGATGAGGCACATTGAGCCAGCTCTGGTCAGACGCCGCCACGATGCGCCCGTCACACTCCACCTGCGCGATTAAGCCCCCGCGCCCTTTGCCCCGCACGAAATCGTACTGGAAAGTGGCAATCCCGTAGTGATGCACCAGAACCGCAATCGCATTTAGCCCCGGATGCGCCCACTCGGTGACATCATACAAATCATAGTGCCAGCGTCCATGAAAGGCGCGCACAGGTCCCTGACCAATCAGCTTGCCGTTGAACCAGAGGGTGTATCGCGTGTCGGCACTAAGTGCGATCTCCACGCGCTCGAAGCGTTTCGGCAGTTCAAACTCCTTGCGCACGCACCAGTAAAAATTGCGCGGGGCAGCCTCGCCCGGCGACCAGATCCATTTCGCTCGCCACTGCATAGCAGGCAGATTATACCTCTCCATACGAAAGGCTAATCTATCAAGCTTTTCGCATCATTTCTGGCTGAGGGTATCATAAAAGCCATGCGCTTCGAGACCATCGCCATTCGGGTAGGGCAAGATCCCGACCCTGCCACAGGCTCGGTGATTGTGCCCATCTATGCGACCTCCACCTTCCGTCGCCAGCGCGTAGATCAGGAGGGGGGCTACGAGTATTCGCGGGTGGCGAACCCGACCCGTGCTGCAGCAGAGCAGTGCCTCGCTGCGCTGGAGGGGGGCAAATATTGCCTGCTGTTCGCCTCGGGCATGGCAGCGGAAAGCGCCGTTATCGGCTTGCTCAAGCCGGGCGAGCATGTGGTCTGCATTCGCGATGTGTACGGCGGCACGATGTCGCTACTGCGCTTGGCAGAGGCGCGTGGCATTCAGCATACTTATGTTGATGCAACACGGTTGGAAGAGGTGGAGCGTGCCATCCGCCCGGAGACGCGCCTGCTCTGGCTCGAATCGCCTACCAACCCGCTGACCTATGTGGTCGATTTGCAGGCGCTGGCGGAGCTGGGGCACGCGCACGGGCTGCTCGTGGTGGTGGACAACACCTTCGCAACGCCCTACCTGCAAAACCCGCTCGCGCTCGGTGCCGATATCGTGGTGCATAGCGCGACGAAGTATTTAGGCGGGCACAGCGACTTGATTGGCGGCGCGTTGGTTTATAACCGCGATGATTTGCACGAGCCTCTCTGGGATCAGCAGGCGGTGGGTGGAGGCATCCTCTCGCCGTTCGATAGCTGGCTGCTGCTACGCGGTCTAAAGACCCTTGCTGTGCGGATGCGGGCGCACGAGGCGAATGCGATGGCTGTTGCCCGCTACCTGCAGGAGCATCCGAAGGTGGAACAGGTGCTCTATCCGGGTTTGCCTGACCACCCGCACCACGCGCTGGCACGGCGCCAGATGCGCGGCTTCGGCGGGATGGTCGCCGTCTATCTCAAGGGCGGGCGCGAGCAAGCCGTTCGATTCTGCGAATCGACGCGCCTTTTCCTGCTTGCCAGCAGCCTGGGCGGGGTCGAATCGCTGGTTGGCTATCCTCCCGTGATGTCCCACTCCAGCCTCACGCCCGAAGAACGCGCCGCACGCGGCATTACCGACAATCTCGTGCGCCTCTCGGTCGGGCTGGAGCATATCGACGACCTGCTGGAAGACTTGGAGCAGGCACTGGCGAGGATTTGAGGCGAAGTGGCGAAGTAGCGAAATGGCGAAATAGTGAATGGCGAAGTTGCGAATGGCGAAATGGTGAGTAGTGAGTGGCGCGTGGGTGTGGATACGGGTGGAACCTTTACTGACTTTGTGGCGTGGATAGGACAGCAGCTGTATCTGCTCAAAGTGCCTTCTACGCCCGCTGCGCCTGAACAGGCGGTGCTGCAAGGGTTGGATTCCCTCACCCCATGCACCCCCTCTCCCAGTGGGGGAGGGGGATGGGGGGTGAGGGTCTTTATCTTTCATGGCACCACTGTCGGCACGAACGCCATTTTGGAGCGCAAGGGGGCGCGCACCGCGTTTTTGACCACGCAAGGCTTTCGCGACCTGCTCCACTTGGCGCGTCAGACCCGCCGCGAACTGTATAGCCTCTGTCCGCAGCCGACGCCTTGCTTAGCCGAACGCGCCCTGTGTGCCGAGGTGCCCGAACGGATTGCCTATGACGGCATGGTGCTGCAGCCGCTGGACACGAGCGGTCTCCCCCGCCTCATCCGTCGCTGGAAGCGCGAAGGTGTTGAAGCGGTCGCGGTCTGCCTGCTCTTTGCCTACGCGAACCCAACGCACGAGCGTCGCCTGGGGGAACTATTAGCGCCCCATTTTGCCGTCTCGCTCTCCAGCGAGGTTGCGCCTGAATTTCGCGAGTACGAACGCGCCAGCACCACCTTTCTCAACGCTTACCTGATGCCTATCCTGACCCGCTATCTGAATGCCCTACAGGTGCGGCTTGGGGATCCCGATTTGGCGAAATCCCTCTTTGCGGAGCAAGAAATTCAGGCGACGCTGCTGCTGAGCCATTCGAACGGCGGATTGATGGGGGTTGCGCAGGCGTGTAGGTTGCCCATCAGCACGGTGTTATCAGGACCTGCGGCGGGGGTGATGGGCGCGTGGGCGGTAGGGCGGCAGAGTGGGCATCCGCGGCTGCTCACCCTCGATATGGGCGGCACTTCCACCGATGTCGCGCTGATCGACAAGGAGCCGACGCGCGTCGGGCTATCCGAAGTGGCGGGGATGCCTATCCGCCTGCCCCAGCTGGAGATTCACACGATTGGAGCAGGTGGTGGCTCAATCGCCTCTCTGGATCCAGCAGGCAGCCTGCGCGTGGGACCACAAAGCGCGGGCGCCGATCCTGGTCCCGCCGCCTACGGCAAAGGCGACCTGCCAACGGTCACAGACGCCCATCTCGTGCTGGGGCATTTGCTGCCAGAGACCTTCGGCTTCGGGCGGATTACGCTCCAGCCTGAGCGTGCCTGGCGAGCGCTGGAGCCGCTGGCGCGTGCGCTGGGCTTGAGCGTGCCCGAAACGGCGGAAGCCATCTTGGAGCAGGCACGGGCGCGCATGGCAAAAGCGCTGCGCGCCGTCTCCGCCGCGCGCGGCTACGATCCTGCCGATTTCACCTTGCTGGCATTCGGTGGCGCGGGACCGCTGCATGTATGCGCCCTGGCACGCTTGATCGGCGCGAAGCGGTGGCTGCTCCCGCGCTATCCGGGTGTGCTGTCCGCCTACGGCTTGCTCTGGATGGATGGAGTTCACGAAGCCGTGCGCACGGTGCTGGGGTGGCGAAATAGCGAAGTAGCGAAGTGGCGAAGTGGTGAGATTGAGGGTGGGGCGTTCAGCGAGTTGAACAGTGTGATTGCCGAACTGCACGAGGAGTGTGCGCAGGCGATTCGGGAATTGGGTGTTGCGCCAGATGAGGCGCACTATCATCTCTACGCCGACCTGCGCTATCATGGGCAGTCTTACGAGATTACCGTGCCGTTCGATTCGGCGCAGCCGCATCGCACTGCCGAGATGTTTCACCATCTGCACACGCGCCATTACGGCTTTGCGATGCCTGAGTGTCCGCTAGAGCTGGTGAATCTGCGCATGCGGGCGGTTGCCCTCCATCCGAAGCCCACAAGTTGCGAGTGGCGCGTAGTGGGGAGCGAATGGGCAAGCCACACGCCACCTCACCACCTCGCCACTTCGCAACTTCGCCACTTCACCTATCTATCGGGCGAATGGGTGGAGGTGCCGGTGTTGTGGCGGGAGGAGTTGCAGCCGCGTCAGCGCATCCCTGCCCCTGCCCTGATTGTACAGCCCGACACCACCCTGCTCATCGAGCCGGGCTGGCAAGTCGAAGTGGACGCGCAGGGGAATTTGGTGGGACGGGCGACCTAAGCTGCCAGGTTCGCCAGCGCGTTGCGAGCAATCATATTTTCGGGGTCGATCTCCAGTATCTTGAGGTATTGCTCGCGTGCTTCGGCGAGGCGCCCCATATCGCGCAAGGTGATCGCGAGGTTCAGCCGCGCCTCCACATAGTTCGGGTTAATCTCCAGTGCCTGTAGGAATTCTTGAATGGCTTCCTCCTCGCGTCCCATCGCGGCGAGTGCCATGCCCAGATGGTTGCGAACATCAGCGAAGTTTGGCTGGATAGCAAGCGCCCGCTGATACTCAGCGACCGCTGCTTCGAAATCGCCCCGTCGGTAGAGGTCGTCGCCCAGCTGTGCATGGTAGAGGGCATCATCGACGCTGGTGGAGCTGAGCGATTCAAAAAGCGCGAGCGCCTGCTCGAATCGCCCCTCTCGGTCGTGGCGTAGGGCATCCTCGTAGCGTTCGGTGTGGAAGCCCGGATCGATCTCTATCGCCTCTCGCAGATGGCGGAGTGCCTCCTCGCGTCGCCCCGTCTCATAGAGCAGAATGCCGTAGTGCAGTTTTGCTTTGGCGAAGCGTGGGTTGATGCGCAGCGCTTCCTGCAGGTGGAACTGCGCCCCGTCATAATCTTTGAGCTTGCGCAGGGCGAACGCCCGCTGGAAGTGCAGGTCGGCATAGTTGGGATGGATCTCCAGCGCTTTGGCAAAATGGGCTTCAGCGATCTCATACTGCCCGCGCCGCAACGCTGCCTGACCCAGCTGGGCGTGCGATTCGGCGACATAGAAGCGAGCAAGCTTCTGAATCATCAGATCGCGCGTCTCGGTCAGCGCACGCTCAAACAGGCGCAGCGCCTCCTCGAACCGCCCCTCATCATAGCAGCGGATGCCTTCATCATACGCATGACTTCTGCCGATGCCCAGAAAGCGTTGAAGGAACGACATGGACGCCTCCTGTTAGAGGATTATCGGCTTGCTAAGGCACGCTTTGTAGAGGACGAGCTGTTGCCCCCACTATTCAGGTACAATCCCATCGGGTGAGTCCGATCTATGGCAGTGCTGGAAACGCTGCAGAGAACGGAACCGCAGGAGGCGGCGCTGCCGCCTTATGAGTCTCTATGCGCAGGCGGGTATCCCCGAATACTGGATTGTAAACCTGCGCGATCGGCAGGTTGAGATCTATCGGGAGCCTGCCCCGATGGAGGGCACCACATTCGGCTTCGGCTACAAAGTGCGCGAAATCCGCATGCCAGGCGAAATCATTCACCCCTTAGCCAAACCCAACATCACTCTCAAGGTCGATGAACTGCTACTCTCACTCCACTGGACGCCCAACGCCGTAGTAGTAGAAGCCCAGCTTCTGCATCCGCACAGGGTCATACAGGTTGCGCCCGTCAAAAAGGTTCGGTTCGCGCATCAGCGACCTGATCCGCTCCATATTGAGCTGTTTGAACTCGTTCCACTCGGTGATAAGCGCGAGCGCATCGGCGCCTTCGGCGACCTCATACGCACTGCGACAGTAGATCACTTGCGGGTAGATAGCCCCCACTTTGGGCATGGCCACAGGGTCATAAGCTTTTACCGTTGCACCTTCCTGCAACAGCAGGCGAATAATCTCCAGCGAGCGCGCCTCGCGAATGTCATCCGTATTCGGCTTGAACGCCAACCCCAGCAGCCCGATAGTGCGCCCCTGCAGACTGCCCAGCCGCTCGCGAATCCGCGTTACGAACTGCTTAGGGCGCTGCTCGTTAATGGCAAGAATCGTCTCAAACAGGGTGGAGTCCAAGCCATAGCGTTTCATGGTGTGAGCGAACGCCTGCACATCTTTGGGGAAACAGGAGCCACCGAAGCCCAAGCCCGCCTGTAAAAAGGCAGCTCCAATGCGCGAATCGGCGCCCATCGCCTTCGCTACTTGCATCACATCCGCCCCCGTGCGCTCGCAAAGATCTGCAATCGCATTAATAAACGAAATCTTGAGCGCGAGGAAGGTGTTGGAGGCGTATTTGATAATCTCCGCCGTCGCCAGATTCGTAATCAGCATCGGGCGCTCTAACGGCGCATACAGCTCGACGATTTTCATCGCGGCGCGCGGGCTGTCGGTGCCAATCACGATACGGTCGGGATAGAGCGTATCGTGCACCGCCGAGCCTTCGCGCAGAAACTCTGGGTTGGACACCACATCGAACTCGTATGGGGCAGTGCGATGGGCTTCAATCACGCGGCGCACCAGATCGCCTGTGCCCACGGGCACCGTGGACTTGTTCACGATAATCTTGTAGCCATTCAGGGCGCGCCCAATCGTCTGAGCGACCTCAATCACATGGCAGAGATCGGGTTCGCCATCCTCGCGTGGCGGCGTGCCAACAGCGATAAAAATCACCTCCGACTCGCGCACGGCTGCCTCAAGATCGACCGTGGCGGTCAACCGTTCCTCCTGAAGGTTGCGATGGAGCAGCTCCTCCAGTCCCGGCTCATAAAAGGGCGGGATGCCCTTCAAGATAAGCTCTACTTTGCGCGGGTCCGCATCGACGCAAATGACCTCGTTGCCGAGGTCGGCGAACACCGCGCCTGTCACCAAGCCCACATAGCCCGCACCAGCAATCGCAATTCGCATGGTCGTATCCAGCAGGGCAGACAGGGATGCCCAGTCAGAGCCGCTGCCCACCTTTTCCCATTTTCGGGAGAGCCACACCCGCTCTGTAAGTGTACCTTCTCGCAGTGAAGGATGAAGTATCCCTCATCATGCAGAGAGGGAGGAGTTTCACCCCTCTGCCATCAGGTACAATCCTCACAAGCAAAATAGGAGGTCTGTCATGGCAAGGGAAACCTACGATGCGGATGTGGCTATCTTAGGCGCAGGACCGGGCGGCTATGTGGCGGCTATTCGTGCAGGGCAATTAGCCAAAGAGCAGGGCGGCACAGTGGTCTGCATCGAACGCGAGTTTCTTGGCGGCACATGCCTCAACTGGGGATGCATCCCCAGCAAAGCAATGATCGCGCACGCCGAACGCTATCTGCAGGTGAAAAACGCAAGCGAGATGGGCATTCTCATCGATGGCACAGTACGCTACGACTTTGAGCAGATGCAGGCACGCAAAGACCGAATTGTCAAAACCTTGCGCAACGGCATCGCCACCCTATTCAAAAAGAACGGCGTGCAGCTTGTGGAGGGCACAGGCAAGCTGATTGATGCGCACACTATCGAAGTGACCAAAGCCGATGGCAGCAAGCAAACCCTTCGCGCACGGAACATCATCCTTGCCACTGGTTCCAGCGTGATGAAACCCAACATTCCCGGTTTGGAGGGCGAAAACATCTGGACCAGCGACGATGCAGTGAACGCGCCCTTCGTGCCAGAGAGCATGCTGATTCTGGGCGCAGGCGCGGTCGGTGTGGAATTCAGTTATGTGTTCAACGCGCTCGGCTCCAAGGTCACTGTGGTGGAGATTATGCCCCAGATCCTGCCCGCGTTCGATGAGGAGATTGCGCGGGAGGCGGAGCGAGCGCTCAGTCGGCAGGGTATCCAGTTTATCGTTAACAGCACGCTCAAATCGGCAGAGCGCAAAGGCGATCGCTGGCTCTGCCATGTGGAGACACCCAAAGGGGAGCAGCTTATTGAAGTACAGCTGGTGCTGATTGGCGTTGGGCGAAAGCCGAATGTGGAGGGCATCGGGCTGGAAACGGTCGGCATCCAGATGAACAAACGCTGGGTCGCCGTCGACGAGTACATGCGCACGAACATCCCTCACATCTACGCGATTGGCGACATCACGGGCATCGCGCCTTTAGCACATGTAGCCAGTTTGCAGGGCATCGTCGCTGCCGAGAACTGCTTTGGAGCGAATCGGCGCATGGATCATCGTGCCATCCCGAATGTGGTCTACACAGTGCCCGAGGTCGCCAGCGTCGGATTGACCGAGCAACAGGCAAGGGAGCAGGGCTACGAGGTGCGCATCGGCAAGTTCTCGCCGCGTATTCTGGGGCGCGCGATGGCAACAGGTGTCAAAGAGGGTCTGGTTAAAGTGGTTGCCGACGCGAGATATGGGCAGATTCTGGGCGTGCATATTTGCTGCGACCATGCCAGCGACCTGCTGCAGGAGGCGGTGCTTGCCATCAAACTGGAGGCAACCCTCGATGAGCTGGTAGACACCCTCCATCCACATCCGACACTGGTCGAAGCGCTGATGGAAGCGTTCCACGACGCTGCCGGACACGCCATCCACAAGGCATAAACAAAAAAACCCTCTCCCCCGATCGGGGGAGAGGGCGAAGGTTTTTTAGCAGCTGCTGCCAAAGGCGAACAGCACCGTCAACAGATCGCTGTCGTCCACGATGCCATCCCGGTTCACATCCGCCGGACACCCTGAGCTGCCAAATGCAAACAGCACAGTGAGCAAGTCCGAGTCATCCACCACGCCGTCCTGATTCAGGTCGCTCTGACAGGAGCTGACGAAATAGGCGCCTTGCAGCGCGATGGTATAGAGTCCCCCTTCAAGCGAGGCACCCGTCCAGGTAGCCATCGGGTTATCCCTGCCAGGCCCATCAGGGCAGCGTATCTGATTGAATGGGGCATCGTTCCAGAGCAGCTGCCCCAGCACATCTGCAGGATCCAAATTGTAGCGGGTAATTGCCAGTAGGTACACACCAGGGGATGGAATGCAGCCGGGCGAGTTATTAATGGTCGACTGTAGTAGAACCCCGGTGTCGTCATTATGTACAACACCAACCCCGTCGCAGCGGAATAAAAAGAGCTGGGTGTCGAATCCCACCAGATTCACGGTGCTAGCAGCGAAGTTGTCAGGATCGGTAATACAGATCACATACATATCCGCGTCGCGAGCGCTCAAGAAGCCCTGGATGCGCGTCACGGGTGTGCGGCAAGGGGTAGCCCCTGGCGAACTGATTATCTGCGCGGTGGTGGGCAGATCGCCTGCATCACCCTGCTCCGTCCATGTTTGCGCCAGTGCGCCTATTGTGAGAGTGCTTATAATCAGTAAAATCCCAACCTTGCGTTTCATCGTTCAACCTCCTTTCGCGGCGTTTACCGCACCTCTATTTTACCATGACTGACCCCTGTTAAAGCGCAGAGAGGACGCTCCAAAATCCTGTTCATCAAACGGATGGGCAGATAATGTAATCCCCCTCTCCCAAAGCTTTGGGAGAGGGGGAAGGGGGTGAGGGGGCATGCTTATTCGCACCCGCTGCCGAAGTTGAGCAGCACCTGCAGCAGGTCGGCGTCGTCCACTACCGCGTCGCAGTTCACATCGACGCGACCCAAGTTGCTGCCCGTCTGTCCGAAGGCGAACAGCACTTGCAGCAGGTCCGCGTCATCGATGCAGCCGTTGTTGATCACATCGCCGTTATGCGGCTGGCAGGGTGGCTCCTGGCAACCTGTCGGACGCACGAAGTATGCGCCCTGCAGCGTGATAGCGTATCTTCCTGCCGGGGTTGTGCCTGTCCATCCAGCAACTGGATTGTTCCTGCCCGGGCCGTCAGCGCAGTTTAGCGAACGCTCCAGCGTGTCATTCCAGAGTCGTCGCCCATTGGCATCTACTGGATCGCGATTATAGCGGCTAATCGCCAGCAGGTAGATGCCGGGTGCGGGGATGCAGCCTGTGGAGTTGTCGATCCTCGACTGCAGAACGGTTGTATTCACTGCGTCATCATTATGCACCACACCCGTGCCGTCGCAGCGGAACAGCCAGAGCTGCGTATCGAAAGCCGCTCCACCCACCGTACTGGCAACGAAGTTGTCGGGATCGGTAATGCAGATGACATACATATCCACATCATCGGCTCCGAGGTCGCCCCGGATGCGCTGCACGGGCGTCTGGCAGTGGACCGCATCGGGCAGATGGACGATCTGGGCTGTGGCCGGGAGATCGCCTGCGTCACCACCCCCGTTATAGGCCTCGTCCCATGGCTCAGGCGGCGGGCAATCATCAGGATTACCTGCTGAAGCACCTTCTGCGCCCGTCAGGAAAATAGTGTAGCTGCCACCAGCTAATGTACTCCCTGACCATCGAGCAACCCGTGAGGTCGCCTCTGGGCCGTTCGGGCAACGAATCGTTGTGTAGGGCGCGTCGGTCCAAATGAGTCCGCCGTCGCAACCGAGCGCATCCCGATTGTAAGCACTAATAGCCAGGTAGTACAACCCCGGTCCGGGAATACAGGAGCTTGTGTTATCGATGCGCGACCGGTTACTACCACTCCAATCATCATTAAACACAACTCCCTTACCATTCGCATCGAACAACCAAAGCTGGGTGTCGAAGGATGCTCCACCGACGGTTGTGGCGGAGAACGCAGAGGGGTTAGCAATATAAATTGCATACATGTCTACATCATCGGGACCGTGAGTGCCAACAATCCGGCTAATCGATCCAGTTCCTGTGGACTGAGCGGTTTCGGGTAGGTCGCCCGCATCACCCTGCTCCGTCCATGTTTGTGCCGGTGCGCTCAACAAAAGTGCGCTCATTGCAAGGAAAACCCATAGCCGATATTTCATCATTCAAGCCTCCTTTCGCGGTGTCACTCGTATTATACCCTAAAGGCGCGTCCTCACGGCGCTAAACCATAGTTTCAGGGGGCTTAGAAAATAGAAAAACCCGTTTTTCTACCAGGGGTAGGAACCCCCTCTCCCGCAGCGTCGGGAGAGGGGGAAGGGGGTGAGGGCAACTTAGCACCCGCTGCCGAAGTTGAACAGCACCTGCAGCAGGTCGGCGTCGTCCACGACCTCGTCGCAGTTCACATCGACGCGACCCAGGTTGCTGCCTGTCTGCCCGAAGGCGAACAGCACGGCAAGCAGGTCGGCGTCGTCCACGCAGTTGTTGTTGTCCACATCGCCGTTATGCGGCTGGCAACTGGGTGGCTCTACGCAGCCTGTCGGACGCACGAAGTAGGCGCCCTGCAGCGTGATGATATATCTCCCTGCTGCCGCTGTCGTGCCTGTCCAACCCGCAATCGGGTTCGTATTAGTGGCACAGCTCAGTGTGCCCGACGCCCAGAGTGCACTCCCGTTGCTGTCCACAGGATCGCGATTCCAGCGGCTGATCGCCAGCAGGTAGATGCCACCCTGTTGGATACAACTGGGCGTGTTATCGAGCCGCGATTGCAGGGTGCCTCCATAGTCATCGTTTGCGACGATGCCGACGCCGTCGCAGTTGAACAGCCAAAGCTGGGTGTCCCAAGTGGTCGTTCCGACCGTGGTGGCAACGAAGTTAGCGGGATCGGTGATGCAGATAACATACATATCTACATCGTTGGCACCAAGGTCGCCCCGCACACGCTGTACTGGCGTCTGGCAGTGGACCGCGTCGGGCAGATTGACGATTTGCGCCGTGGTAGGCAGGTCGCCTGCATCGCCACCACCATTCTGCTGCTCGTCCCAGCCTTCAAACGGTGGGCAGTCGGCTGGATCACCTGCCGTTGCCCCCTGCGCACCTGTTAGGAAGATCCTGTAATTCACGCCACCAGTTGTCGTGCCCGTCCAGCCCGCAACACGCGAGGTTTGATCAGGGGTACCGCTATCTGGACAGCGAACCTCTCGGAAAGGATCATTCCTCCAGATTAGACCCTCTCCACAACCTATCGGGTCGCGATTGAAGCGACTGATAGCCAGATAGTAGACGCCTGGCTGACGCCCCGTCAAGCACCCTGTGGAGTTGTCAATTCGGGACTGGGTTACTGCAGTGCCCACGGCGTCGTCGTTATGCACCACGCCTTTGCCGTCCGAATCGAACAGCCAGAGCTGGGTGTCCCATGTCGCGCCACCTACAGTGGACGCGCTGAAGTTGGCAGGGTCAGAGATGTAGATGGCGTACATGTCGACATCGCTAGCGCCTAACGAGCCTTGAATCTCAGTGAGGGAGCCGCTTCCTGTTGATTGGGCGGTTTCAGGCAGGTCACCCGCGTCGCCCTGCTCCGTCCATGTCTGCGCCTGCGCGCTTAGCGAAAGAGCGCTGATCGTCAGCAAAGCCCATATTGTGCGTCGCATTATCAACTACCTCCTTTCGCGGCGTTTCGCCGCACCTTCCATTATACCCCAATCCCCCTGCTGTCAAGGGGGGTGGAGAGTGTTCGAAAATTCCCCCTTGAACCCGACAACGACCACCACACAAAACAACCCCTCCCAACCACCCACACCCCCCTGCCAGTAGCCTACCACCACGACCTTCCCATGCGCACGCAGCTGCCGAACAACCGCCCCCCGTAAAAAGCGCGCGGAAAACGGCACGGCATAGCCGATGCCCGTGCCATCCACCAGCGCATGGGGCGTGGAGATTGTCGGGGGTTCCAACACCATCCCCTGCTGGGCTAACCATCCCAGCCGCTGATGCCCGCGTTCGTCAGGGAGGTGATGCAGGCGGTAGACCCGCGTGCTGAG
>JBCNVA010000045.1:0-3218 GCA_039630445.1 Armatimonadota bacterium | reverse complement strand
AGAGTATACGCGCTTAGCGCTTGTGATTCCTCTCATTTGGGGTAGCTCCCGCTATGACCGTTGCGAGTTCAGGGAGCGCAAGGCAATTGCCTTTGCATGGAGATGGGCGAAACCTTGTTTGGATGGGGTATATTACAATAGATGTGCTTATGAGCGGGGTGTGGCGCATGATGCGGAAAGGATATTCGCTGCTATGGCTCCTGGTGTGGATGCCGATGGCGTCGGCACAGCTGAACTGGGTCGGCAACACGCGGCTGTATATCACGGGCATCGGACAGCTCCCCTTGCGCGACGGCATGCTCGAACCTACCCAGACGCTCACCATCACCACCCAGACCTACCCGATTGCGCCCGGACAGACCGTGTACGCCATCGTCACTACCGACAACTGGGCGACAACACGAGAATTCGTATTCACATTCGACTACAACACAGGCAACAACACTCAGTGGTATCTGGTGCTGGGTCCCTATCCACCGGGCACCTACTTGCAGTTCTACATTCGGGCGCACGGCAGCGGTGGTCAGGTGCTTTATGATAATAATAATGGACAGAACTACTCAGTCTGGGTGCGTCATGCGCCCACCTACCGCGAGACGCCCATCCTGCAGTGGTTTGAGACCGATTACCGCACCATCATGAAGCGGTTGCCTGAGGTGGTGCTGGCGGGCTACGGCGCCATCTATCTGCCCTCGCCTGTCAAATCGGGCGGCGGCGGATTCAGCACAGGTTATAACCCGTATGACCATTTCGACCTGGGGGACCGCCTGCAAAAGAATACTGTCGCCACAAAATACGGCACAACCCAAGAGCTGATTGAGCTGATCCGCTTGGCGCAGCGGTTCGGGCTGGAGGTCTACTGCGACCTGGTGGCGAACCATGCGGACAACCGCGCCAGCACCGCCATCGATCGCTATCCGGGGCTGATCCCAGAGGATTTCCACATCCGTTCCACCGCCGACCCGACCAATAACGAGGTCGATTTCAACAACGCGCCGCCGTTCGGTTTTGGCACGCTGAACTACGATGTGGTGGGCTTAGCCGACATCGCGCAGGAGGACGGCAACCATGTGCGCACGGGCGCGTTCAATCTGCCACCGTATGCCAGCTTCAATGCGTGGGACAAGCCGAGCTTTGTGCGCCACCCGCTGAACCCGTATTACTATCCGAACGGGTCGCCCTACGCCGAGGATGTGCGCCAGTATTTGCGTCGCTGGGGCTGGTTCCTGACAAGCGTGATCGGCTTTGACGGCTACCGCATCGATGCGGCGCGCCATGTGCCCCCCGCCTTTTTCGGGAGGGTGCCCAACCAGCCGGGGGGCTGGGCAAGCGTGGGCGACCTGCTGCCCTATCTCTATAGCCTGAAGCCGTCGCTCTTTGTGTTCGGCGAGGTCTACAGCGGCAACAGCTACGAGCTACGCGAGTACGCCAAGACGGGCATGAACCTGCTCGATTTCCCGACGAAGTTTATGGCGAGCAACCTGTTCAACGCGAACGGCTACGGTGATCTGGGGGCGAGCCTAAGCAACCCACTCGGCACGGACGGCGGCACAGGACTGCCCTATGAGCTGGGCGGACTGGCACGCTACCTGGGCGTCGGCTTCATCCAGAGCCATGACGAGGGACCGCCCACCTCGAACAACCTCGCCTATGCCTGGCTGCTGACCCGTCCGGGGCGCCCGAAGGTGTACTATGATGGCAACAATATCGCGCCCGACAACTGGAGCCACTTTCCCCGCCCGGGGCGCTACAACGCGCTGGGCAACGGCGACGACAGCCTACTGCGCCTGCTCGATGTGCGCAAGCGGTTCGCGCGGGGCACGCTGGTGAACCGCTTCGTGAGCAACGATTTGTATATCTACGAACGGCAGGTGAATGGGCACGCGCTGCTGCTGGTAGGGCTGAACGACCGCGGTGATGTGCCGCTTACGGCAGCGGTGCAGACCGCCTTTGCGCCAGGCACGATTCTGGTGGACTATAGTGGGCAGCGTCCGCCTGTGGTGGTGAGCGCAGGGGGTAGCGTGACGATTACTGTGCCGCCCAATAGCGCGCCGGGCGCACAAAATAACGGCTACGGCTATGTGCTGTATGCGCCCCAGACGCCGCGCCCGCTGGCGGGCGAGCGGGTCATCCGCCTCTACGATGCGCAGGGCAACCTTATCCCGTTTGAGACTATCCCGACACCGGGCGGCACCTACGCCAGCGGACGCAGTTTCGAAGCGGCGACCATCACCCTGCCTGCCCAGAACCCGCTCACGATTGTCGCCCGCACCGATTCATCGGGCGTGCGCGCGTTTCTCAAGCTGGATAACGGCTTGCCTGTGGCGGGGCGGACGCCGCTGCAGAACACGCTTGAGGGGCTGACCGACGGCTTTGTGCCGATGGATCGGTTGGCAGACGGGCACTTTGAGCTGCGTGGAGTGGACTTGAGCGGGCTGCCTGCAGGGCTGCATGTGATGCGGGTGCGTGTGTTTGCTGAGACGGGCACGCGCCCCACACTGTTTGGTGAGTTCATCGCCTTTTTCTACCTGAAGCGGGCAGAGCGCGGTCTTGTGGTCGACGGCGATCTGCAGGAATACGGGACACCGCTGGCGGTTCAGACACGCACGCCCTCCTCGAACCTCAATCGGCTGGACGCGCTCTATGTGCGCAACGACCACCGCTACCTCTACATCGGGCTGGCGGGGCGCGTGGACACGGCGGAGAATCTGGCGAATGGGGTGGCGGTCTTTCTCGATATCGATTATGGGGCGGGCACGGGCATCCGCACGCTGGAGGTGCTGGATGATGACAGCGGTCCCGCAACGCGCCTGCTCTCCAATCAGCGGATCACGGCGCCAGCGGGCTTCGGCGCGGAGTTTGGAGTCGGCGTGTTTCGGCACAGCGGGTTGCATTCGGCGCCCGAGGCGCTGTTCACGGGCGATGCGGTGCTGCCGCCGCTCGTGGGCGCCCAAGCAGGTTTCTATCGGTTCGACACAAACCGCCTCCACTGGCTGCCCGCAGAGCCTGCTCGCATCGCGTGGCGCCCGCGCCTGAACCCGACCGATCCTCCCAGTGGGCTGGAGATGGCACTGCCTCTGAGCGCGCTCTATCGGGATCGCCGACCGAAGCATCCGATAGGGCTGTTCGCGGTGCTGCTGAACACGGGCGAAGCGGGCGCCGTGTTCTCGGCGTACGATCCGCGCCGGGGCACCCTCGGACCGCGCCCGCCCGTCACC